>JAUNRO010000185.1 GCA_030544185.1 Propionibacteriaceae bacterium
TCGCCGGGGCCGTCGCGATGCGTCCCTCAGTGCTGTTGCTGGACGAGCCGACCGCCGGGCTCGACCCGGAAGGCGTCGGCGAGGTGCTGACAGTGCTCGACCGCCTGGTGACGACCGGGACGTCGCTGGTGGTGGCCACCCACGACGTGGATTTCGCTCTGGATTGGGCCGAGGAGGTCATCGTCCTCGCTCCGGACGGAGTGCGCCAGGGCGATCCGGCCGAGGTGCTCGACGACGCCGACTTCCTCGCCCGTGCCCGCCTGACCAGGCCATGGCCCCTCGAATTGGCGTCGAAGGTCAGTCGTGGCGGCGGGTTGTTGCCAAGGAATCTGGACCAGGTTGTGGCGCTGCTCACTCGGGGCCCTGGTCACGTACTGTTTCGGTATGGCGACTCGGCTCAGCGAAATCCGGCTGACGTCCTTCAAGAGCGTGAAGGACGCAACGATCCCGCTCGGCCCCCTGACCCTCCTCGTGGGTCGTAACGGGTCCGGCAAGTCGAACGTGCTGGATGGGGTGAGCGTGCTCTCAGCGCTTGCCGGCGGCGGAGGCCTTCGGGACACCCTGGACGGAGGACGAGAAGGCCCCCTGGTGCGCGGCGGCACAGAAGGCTGCACACCCGCGGGCGAGAGCGCTTTCACTCTCGGCTGCACCGTGACGATCGGGCACGAACGTCTTCATCCCGGGGACGTCGCGATTCTCGTGGAACGAGATGAGTTTCTGGCGAGCACGGCTTTCACGAACGTCAAGGTCTGGACGCTGGACGGGAATCTCGGCGCCTACTCCTGATCGAGGTTCCCGCATCACTCCACGCGAGGGCGACCGACCCGGGAACTGTAGAGATGCGAATCCACGAATTCCTCCGCCCGCAGCGCCTCGGCGACGAGGATGACCGCGGCCTGGGTGAGCCCCTGGGCCTCGACTTGGTCCCCGATGTCGGCGAGCGTGCCCCGCAGGACCAGTTCCTCGGGTTGGGAGGCGCGCGAGACCACCACGACAGGGCAGTCCGCGCCATAGAACGGGACCAGCCGCTCGGCCAGCTCCCGCGTACGCCGGATCGCCAGGTGCAATGCCAGCGTCGCCCGGGTCGCGGCGAAGTTCTCCAGCGCCTCGGTCGACGGCATCTTGGTGGAGTCCCGCTGCGCGCGGGTCAGTACGACGGACTGGACGACCTCGGGCACCGTGAGCTCCCGCCCGATGATCGCGGCGGCGGCAGCATAGGCCGGCACCCCCGGACAGACGTCCCATGGCACGCCCGCCGCGTCGAGCCGGCGGGTCTGCTCCGCGATCGCGGAATAGACCGAGGGATCGCCGGAACACAGCCTGGCCACGTCCTTGCCTTCGCCGTGCGCGCGGGTCATCACCGCGATGAGATCGTCAAGGTTCAGATGCTGGGAGTCGACGAGTTCCACCCCCTCGGGGCAGTGCGACAGGACCTCGGCATCCAGATAGGTCCCGGCATAGACGCAGACCTCACTCGCCTCGAGGAGCGCCGCGGCGCGCAGCGTGATCAGGTCCGCCGCGCCCGGCCCGGCTCCGATGAAGTGCACCGTCATGTCTTCGCCTCCGCTGACGTCGCCTTCTGTTTCGTCACAGCCCACTGCACCACGGGCCGCGCGGGTGTCCAGCCACGGAACCTCCCCAGCGGCTGGGCGATGCTCACCGCGAGCTGCACGAGCTCACCGCCGAACGCCGCATGCCGGTCGAGCAGCAGCCGCTCGGTCTCCAGGGTCACCCCGTGCACCACCAGCCGGCCGTGCGCGGGCAGCCGCGCCCAGCACGCATCGAGAAGCTCCGCACTGGCACCGCCGCCGATGAACACCGCGTCGGGGTCGGGCAGGTCGCCGATCAGATCGAGCGCGGCCCCGCAGGCAACGTCGATATCGGGGACGCCCAGGCGATAGGCGTTCCCGATCACCCGCTCGGCCCGCTCGGGGTCCCGCTCGACCGCGACCACCCGGTTGCGCCGATCGAGCCGGGCCCACTCGATCCCGACTGAGCCCGCCCCCGCACCGAGGTCCCACAGCAGTTCCCCGGGCACCGGCTGCAACGCGGCCAGCGCCGCGGCTCGCACATGCCGTTTGGTCAGCTGTCCGTCGTGCTCATAGGCGGCGTCGGGCAGCCCCGGCGCCAGCCACCCCGAGACCGGGCGATGGGTGGCACCGGTCAGACCGTCAACGTCAACGTCACCCCGGGGACATTCGATGGCGACGATGTTGAGCCGGGGCACCTCCGCGGCCTCCTCGACCGGCACCCCCGTCGCCGTCGTATCCCACCGGAACTCCTCCGCCGCCCCCAGGTTCCCGAGGATCGTCAGCCGGGCCCCGGTGAGGCCGGCGTCCCAGCACACCGCCGCCACCTCGGCCGGTGAATTCTCATCGGCCGACAGCACGAGGATCCGGCGCCCGGGCGAAAGCAGCCGCCGCAGCGCCTCGAGCCTGCGCGGCGCGCCCAGCCGGAGCACCTCCACGTCCTCGGCCGCCCAGCCCATCCGGGCCCGCGCGAGCGCGACCGACGACACCGCCGGATGGATCCGGACCGCACCCGGGCCCAACAGGTCCAACAATGTCGAGCCGATCCCGGCCACCAACGGGTCGCCGCTCGCGACGGCCACGATGCGCCGCCCGGCATGCTCACCCAGCAGGGCCGGCAAGCCCGCCCGCAGCGGGCTCGGCCACTCGACGAGCTCGGCGTCCCCCAGGTCGGCAATCAGCTCCAGGTGCCGGGCTCCGCCCACGATGACCTCGGCAGCGGCCAACGCACGCCGTCCCGCCGCTGTGCAGCTCACCGGCCCCTCGGCTCCCATGCCCACCACGTCCATCACGCTCGGCACCCTATCCAGCGCGGCCCCCGCTCCGCCTCACGGTTCGGCGATCCGTGGCATCATCGAGCCGGTGAGCTCCTTTCCGTTCGCCGCGGTCGTCGGCTCCGACGACATGGCCCTGGCCCTCCTGCTGACCACCGTGTCCCCCGAAGTCGGGGGCGTGCTGGTCCGCGGCGAGAAGGGCACGGCCAAGTCGACGATGGTCCGCGCGCTCACCGAGCTGCTGCCCGAGCAGCGGATCGTCACCGGGTGCCGCTTCGGCTGCGACCCCGCAGCCGGGGATCCGGGGTGCCCCGATGGTCCGCACACGGACGCTGAGGTGGGGGTACGCGCGGCGCGGCTCGTGGAGCTGCCCGTCGGCGCCACCGAGGACCGGGTGACCGGCTCGCTGGACCTGGAGCAGGCGCTCGGCGCGGGCGTGGCCCGCTTCTCCCCAGGGCTCCTGGCCGAGGCCAACCGCGGGATCCTCTATGTCGACGAGGTCAACCTCCTCCACGACCACCTGGTCGACCTGCTGCTCGATGCGGCCGCGATGGGCCGCTCCACCGTCGAACGCGACGGCATATCGGTCTCCCACGCCGCCCGCATCGTCCTCGTCGGCACAATGAACCCCGAGGAGGGTGAGCTGCGCCCGCAATTGCTGGACCGCTTCGGACTGACCGTCGAAGTCACCGCGCCGCGCGATCCGCAATTGCGGGCCGAGGTCGTGCGCCGCCGGCTCGCGTTCGACGCCGACCCGGACGCCTTCACCAGACGGTTCGCCGCCGAGCAGACCGCGCTGGCACAGCAGATCCGGGCCGCCCGCGCGCTGGTGCCGAAGGTCGAACTCGACGACTGGGCGCTGGGCAAGATCGCCACCGTCTGCGCCGGGTTCGAGGTGGATGGGATGCGCGCGGACATCGTGACCGCACGCGCCGCCACGGCCCATGCGGCCTGGGCCGGCCGGACCCGGGTGACCCGCGAGGACATCCGCGCCGCCGCCCGGCTGGCCCTGCCGCACCGGCGCCGGCGCAACCCGTTCGATGCCCCCGGGCTGGACGAGGACCTGCTCGACCGGCTGCTCGGCGAGGACGATCAGCCGCCACCGGACCGGCCCGAGGGTGAGGACGCCGACGGTGAGGAGCCGGACGCCGACGCCCGGGAGCACAACGACGACCAGCGGCGCCCGGACGAGGACTCCGAGGCCAGCACGCCCGAGGCCGCGGCGGACCAGCGCAGCACACCGTCGACCAATGTCGACGAACAGCCTCCGGACCCCGATCGGCACCAGCCGGAGAGCGACGACGCCGATGACCGCCACGGCCCCGACGGCACCGACCCCGACCAGGAGCACGGCGACCATCCCCAGGCGCCCGCGGGCACGGCACCGCACGGCGTGAGCGGCGCAGCGGACCCGTTCCGGGTCCGGCTGTTCACCGCCCGTGGGATCGGCCAGGGCGCCGCGGGCCGGCGCAGCCGCGCGCTCACCGAACGTGGCCGCACGACCGGCGCCCGCCCTCGCGCCGACGGCCCGATCCACCTGCCCGCGACGATCCGCGCCGCGGCCCCGCATCAAGGTGCCCGGGGCCGGGCGGACCGGCTGCTGTTCACCGCCGGCGACCTCCGCCGCGCGACGACCGAGGGCCGCGAGGCGAACCTGCTGCTGTTCTGCGTCGATGCCTCCGGCTCCATGGCCGCCCGCCGCCGGATGGAGTCGGTCAAGACGGCGATCCTGTCGCTGCTCCTGGACGCCTACCAGCGCCGCGACCGCATCGGCCTGGTCGCGTTCCGCGCGGCCGACGCCGACCTGGTGCTGCCACCGACCTCCTCGGTCGATGCGGCGGCCCGCCGCCTCACCGAGCTCCCGCACGGCGGGCGCACTCCCCTCGCCGAGGGTCTCTGGCGCGCCGCGGAGACCCTGCGCCTGGAGAGGATCCGCGACCCCAGACGCCGCCCCCTGCTGGTCGTCATCACCGACGGCCGCGCGACCGCCGGCCCCGAGGCGCTTCCCCGCGCGTACGCCATGGCCGAGCGCCTTCGCGATGCCCGCATCCCCGCGTTGGTGATCGACTGCGAGACCGGCCGGTTCCGGATGGGTCTCGCAGCGGACTTGGCCGCCAGGCTGGGCGCGCAGCACGTGGCGCTGGCCGGCGTCGGCGCAGACGCGATCCTGGGCGCGGTCGCCGGTGCGCGAACCCCCGGTGAGGCTGCCTGATGGCGCTCCCGCGACACGACGGACCAGCCATCCGGCTGCCCCGGTTGGCCATCGCCGCGCCTGCCTCCGGCCACGGGAAAACGACCGTGGCGTCCGGACTGATGGCGGCGCTGCGGGCACGGGGGCGAGTGGTGACACCGGGGAAGGTGGGCCCGGATTACATCGATCCGGGCTATCACACGCTCGCGACCGGCCGCCCCGGGCGCAACCTCGACCCCGTGCTGTGCGGGGAGGACCGGATCGTCCCGCTGCTGCTGCACGGGGCCGCCGGGGCGGACCTCGCGGTCATCGAGGGCGTGATGGGCCTGTTCGACGGGCAGTTCGGGACCGACGGGTTCGGCTCGACCGCTCACGTCGCGCGCCTGACCCGCTCGCCGATCGTGCTGGTCGTGGATATCTCACATGTCTCGCAGACGGTCGCGGCGTGGGTGCACGGCCTGGCGACGTTCGACCCGCGGCTGCGGGTCGCGGGGGTCATCCTCAACAAGGCGGGTTCGCCGCGCCACGCGAGTGAAGCCGTGCGCTCGCTCGAGGCGACCGGCGTGGAGGTGCTCGGCGTCCTGCACCGCGATGCCGGAATCGTCGCGCCCTCGCGCCACCTCGGGCTGGTCCCGGTCGCTGAGCGCGCGGAAGCCGCGGGTGAGCTCGACCGGCTTGCGGAGCAGCTGGCCGCGGCCGTCGATCTCGACGCGTTGGTCGCGATCGCGGAGTCCGCACCGGACCTCGCGGCGGAGCCGTGGCAGCCCGGCGCGGCGGTGACCCGCGTTGCGGGCGAGCCGCTCATCGCTGTCGCGGGCGGGCGCGCGTTCACGTTCCGCTATCCGGAGAACACCGAGCTGCTGGCGGCCGCGGGCTGCCGGGTGGTGGAGTTCGATCCGCTGACCGACGCCCGGGCGCCGGCGGAGACATCCGGGATCCTGCTGGGCGGCGGGTTTCCCGAGGTGTACGCGGAGTCGCTCGCCCGCAACGCCGCGCTCACCGCGGACCTGGCCGAGCGCGTCCGCTCCGGCGTACCCACCATCGCCGAATGTGCCGGCCTGCTCTATCTCGCGCGCAGCCTGGACGGGCACCCGATGGCGGACGTGCTGCCGGCACGGGCGGCGATGGACCCGAAGCTCGTGCTGGGCTATCGGACGGCGATCGCCCCCGCCGATTCGGTGGTCGCGCTGGCCGGGACCCGGGTCCGGGGGCACGAGTTCCACCGGACGCGGCTCGATCCGCCCGCCGGGGCTGCGCCGGCCTGGCTGTTGGACGGGCGGCCGGACGGGTTCGGCAGCGGCACCGTGCACGCTTCCTATCTGCACCTGCACTGGGCCGGTTTTCCGGACATCGCCACGAGGTTCGCCGCGGCTGCGGCAGCCTGGCGGGAGCACCCTCGAGAAGGAGAGCGATGACCCTGGAGCTGGACGTCACCGGCAGGCGGA
>JAUNRO010000186.1 GCA_030544185.1 Propionibacteriaceae bacterium
GGGGTCGGGGAGGCCGTCGGCGTCGGGCCGGCGCCGCCGCCCTGACCCGGGTTCGGGGCGCCCGGAGTGACTTCAGCGGTGACCGCGAAGTCCGCGGCGTTGTTGTCGGTGTCGACGAAGGTCGTCCGCCCGAGCGAGCCCGGTGTGGAGTTCGACCCGGTATAGGTCGCCGCGGTGATTTCCGGCGAGTTCGAGCCGCCATAGCCCAGCTTGTCGATGATCGAGCCGGTGTTGGCGGGGCTGATCGCCGTCGTGGTGTTGGCCAGGAAGATCGTTCCCGTCGTCCCCGACGGCGCCCAGCCGGCAGTCTGGTCGACGTTCGGCAGCGCCGCGCCGGTGGTGCCGTTCGAGTTGAGCTGCAGGACGAAATAGCCACCGGGCGTCACCTCCCCGCTGAGCGCGGTCACGGCCGTGGCGTTCGCCGTGGAGGTCGCGGCGCGGTACTGCACAGAGGTGCCGGACAGCGAGATCGTGGCGCCGGTCGGGTTGTGCAACTCGACGAACTTGTGCGTGAACGGCTGGTTCGCCGAACCACCGCGGCCATAGAACTCGTTGATGATCAGGCCGGTGCTGGCCGCGCGGGCCGGCGTACCGCCGATCAAGCCAGCGGCCAGGGCGAGGCTTGCAGCGGCCGCGACCACCGCTACCGGGCGGCGCAGGGACTGGGACATGACACTCCTCGAACGGGGATGGGAACGTTCCGGAGCGACGCTAGAGGTGCCGGCCGACCACGGGAAAGGGCGAACGTCAGGGTTTCGCGAAGGATTCACTCAGGGGCTACCGGCCGGCCAGCCACGGGCCGCCAGGATGTCGGTCAGCGCCGCGTGCCAGCACCGGTAGTAGTCCGCTCCCGTGGGGTCATCGCTCGCCCCGAGGCGCGCACCCAGCGCCGCCGCGAACTCCGGCCACGAGAACACACCCGTCTCGTTGAGGTGCACGGCGAGGGCGAACACGCGCGCCTGCCACGGTTCGGCGAACGGCGGCCGGTCCTCGGGCACACCGGGCCCGCTGGGCGTCGTCGCGGCCGAGATCACAGCCGCTCCAGATAGGGCTCGAACGCATCGACCGAAACCCGCAGGTGTGGATCCGCATCCGGCCCCCAGAGCTCGGTCCCGGTGAACTCCACCGTGTAAAGATGCTCTCCCGCGCCGTCCCCGCGTTCGCCGATGGGCACGGCGTTGCCGTCGGGAAACACATGCGCGCCGTGATGGAGGACGACGGTCCCGAGCTTTCCTCGGGCATAGCGCGGCAGCCGGGTGTGGCCGGGTGGATTGATGTTCTTCGTCCGCACGCTCTGGCCGACGGCGAACCGGGCGCTGCCCCGGGGTGGGCGGTCGTACGGCGTCCCGGCGCGGAGCCCGGCATCGACCTCGGGCCACGCGCGGGCGGGCATCGGGCTCTCCAGCAGCCCCGCCGCGGTGACGTTGTCCAGCAGCGCCCAGAACCAGATCCGGTAGTAGCTGCTCGTCAAGTAGGTCGCCGGCGCCAGCGACTCGCGGCTGTGCCGGTTCTGGTCGATGTTCCAGCGCCCGAGCGCCCCGATCGCCAGCACCAACGCCAGCACCCGCCGTTCCCACTCGGCGTGGAACACCGGTTCGTCGGTCTCGGGGAGGACCGGCCCGAAGCCGTGCATCCCGCCGAGGTCGTGGACGCCGTTCACAGCGGGTCCGCTCCGATCATCGAGTCGCGCGTCACGAGGGCGGCGAGCTGCTCCTCGTCCATCCCGTCGGTCCCCACCGGGCGCTGCGGCACCACCAGATAGCGCACCTCGGCGGTCGAGTCCCAGACCCGGATCTCGGTGTCCTCCCCGACCGCGTGCCCGAAGTCCGCCAGCACCCCGCGCGGATCGCGGACGGCCTTGGCCCGATAGGCGGGCGATTTGTACCAGACCGGCGGCAGCCCCAGCACCGGCCACGGATAACAGGAGCAGAGCGTGCAGACCACCAGGTTGTGCACGTCGTCGGAGTTCCACACCGCGATGAGGTGCTCACCCTGCCGCCCGGCGTACCCCATCGAGGCCACCGCCGCCGTCGCATCCCGCTCCAGCCACGCCCGGAATTCCGGATCCACCCACGACCGGGCGACGACCCGGGCTCCGTTGTGCGGGCCGACCTCGTGCTCATAACGCTCGACGATCCGGTCGAGCGCCGCGGGATCCACCAGCCCCCGGCTGACCAGGAGGTCCTCCAGTTCCTTGGTGCGCGCGGTCATCTCGTCGAGTTCGCCGCCATGATGATCGTCTGCCATGCCAGCCAGTATCAGCCACCGACTAGGGTTCTCGGCGTGAGTACGCCGGACTGTCCGCCCCTCGGCCCGCTCGTCGAGCCGGGTCCTGAGCTCACCGCGGACGAGATCGCCCGCTATCAGCGCCACCTCGGG
Organism: Propionibacteriaceae bacterium; assembly: GCA_030544185.1. Next base: position 2,380 of record JAUNRO010000186.1, read on the forward strand.
CTGGGCGAGGTCGGCACCGAGGGCCAGCGCCGGTTGAAGAACGCCCGGGTCCTGGTGGTGGGCGCCGGCGGTCTCGGGTCACCGGCGCTGCACTATCTCGCGGCGGCCGGGGTGGGCACTCTCGGCATGCTCGATGACGACATCGTCGACCTGTCCAACCTGCAGCGCCAGATCGTGCACGCGACGCCCGACCTCGGCCGGCCCAAGGTCGCCTCGGCCGCTGATCGGGTGCTGGCGCTCAACCCGCTTCTCACCGTGGTCCGCCACGACCTGCGGCTGACTGCGGACAACGTGGTCGACCTCATCGCCGGCTATGACCTGGTCCTCGACGGCACCGACAATTTCGCCACCCGCTATCTGGTCTCCGATGCCGCGGAGATCCTGCGCAAGCCCGTCGTCTGGGGCGCGATTCTGCGCTTCCACGGCCAGCTCGCGGTGTTCTGGGCCGGCCGCGGGCCGACCTATCGCGACCTGTTCCCCGAGCCACCGGACCCGGCGAGCGTGCCCTCGTGCGCCGAAGCCGGCGTACTCGGCGTCCTCCCCGGCGTCATCGGCACCCTGATGGCGACCGAGGCGATCAAGCTGATCCTCGGCCGCGGCGAGCCGCTGCTCGGGCGGCTGCTCGTCTATGACTCGCTCGGCGCGCAGATGCGGTCGATGCGGATCCTGCCCGACCCCACCCGGGAGCCCGTGACCGAGGTCCGTCCGGTCGAGGTCGCCTGCGCCGTCGGTGGCCCGACGACCGCCGAGACCCTCGACGTCCCCGCCCTGAAGGCCCTTCTCGCCCGGCGCGACTCCGGTGAGCTGTCAGTCGCCGTCGTCGACGTCCGCGAGGACTCCGAGCGCGCGCTCGGCATCGTCCCGGGCGCGTTCGCCGCGCCGCTGGCCGACATCCAGGTGCGGGGGATCGAGGCGCTGCCGGCCGAGGCCCGCGGCCGCGACGTGGTTCTCTACTGTGCCGCGGGCGTACGCTCGTCTCGTGCGCTGGAGACGTTGCGCCCCGCATTTGCCGGTCTCGAGGTCACGCTGCGCCACCTCGACGGCGGCTATGCGGCCTGGTCGGCTGCGAAATGACCTCAGCGCTCACCGGTCCTGGGCAGGCCCCACGGCCAGCTGACCGGCGATCGCCTGGGATCCGCCTCCACGGTGGGCAGCGGGTTCGGTCCGCGGCACTGCTCGATGAGGTCGACGCCCCGCCCCGCGCCCACCAGCCGCTCGCCGGTTTCGGCATTCGCCGCCCACCAGCGGAAGTTGCTGGCGTTGATCCGCACGACCTCGGACATCCCGGGGGCGAGGATCAGCTCATCGACGGCTCCCGAGCGGGGGACGCCATAACTGAACCGGACCGGGTCGGCCGAATAGTTGCTGAATTTGACCGACGAGCAACCATAGTGCGCATCGACCAGCCCCGACGACGGGCGCGGGTTCCACAGGGCAAGGACTACCGCGAAGAGAACGGCGAGCAGGGCCACAATCGTGGTACGCATGATCAGTCCTGGGGCGGGTGGGTCGGACGTGACGCCAGTATCCACCCTTCGACACCCCCCTGGCCAGAGCTTCCCCCACCGGCAGTGACACGGGGAGTACAGTGCGGGGGATGAACGAGGCAGCCCACGTCGGCCCCATGCACGCCGTGCGCTCCAGTTCATTGGCCGACCAGCACGCTGCCGAAACCGCCGCCGTCGCCGACGACATGATCGGCTGGCGCCGCGATCTCCACGCCCACCCCGAGCCCAGCTGGGCCGAGTTCCGCACCACTGCGCGGATCCGTGGCGTCCTCGAGGCGCTGGGCCTGTCCCCGGTCGAGCTGACCGGGACGACCGGTCTGTGGGTCGACATCCTGCCGCCACGGCGCCGCACCCCCGCCCGCATCGGTCTGCGTGCGGACATCGACGCGCTGCATCTCACCGACGCCAAGGATGTGGACTATCGCTCGACCAACGACGGTGTCGCGCACGCCTGCGGCCACGATGCGCACACCGCGATCCTGCTGGGGACGGCGACGGTGCTCGCCCGGCTCCGGGAGGCCGACCGGCTGCCCCGCGGGGTGCGGCTGTTCTTCCAGCCGGCGGAGGAGACCAGTCCCGGCGGGGCGCTGCAGATCATCCGCGACGGCGGGATGGAGGGCCTGCGGGAGGTGTACGCCCTGCATTGCGACCCCCGCACCGAGGTCGGCAAGGTGGCGATCCGGCCCGGTCCGATCACCTCGGCCTGTGACCGCATCCAGGTCCGCTTCCAGGGGCCCGGCGGGCACAGTTCCCGGCCCCATCTGACCGCCGACCTCGTGATGGCGATGGGCTCGGTCATCACCGAGGTCCCGCTGTTGCTCTCGCGCCGGGTCGATCCGCGCGTCGGTGCCTCGATCGTGTGGGGTCATGTCGAGGCAGGCAATGCGCCGAACGCGGTCCCGGCCAACGGCCTGCTCCAGGGCACCCTGCGTTGCCTCGACATGGAGGGGTGGCAGCATGCCCGCGACCTGGTGCCCGACCTGGTCCGCCGGGTGACTTCCGCATTCGGCGTCCATGTCGAGGTGGCGCTCGCCGAGGGCATTCCCCCCACGGTGAACCATCCCCGCGCAGCCAGCCGCGTTGCCGATGTCGCGCGGGCGGTCCTGGGCGCCGAGAACGTGGTCGACACCGAGCAATCCCTGGGTGGGGAGGACTTCTCGGAGATGTTGCTGCTGGTGCCGGGTGCGCTGGGCCGCTTGGGCGTACGCCCGGTCGGGGTGACCGACTGGCCCGACCTGCACCGGCCGGGCTTCGATGTCGATGAGGCGTGTCTGGAGATCGGCGCCCGGATGATGGTGGGATTGGTCGTCCTCAGAGCCTGAGAGCCGCCACGCACCGGCTCCGATCGGGGCAGAATCCTGAGCGTGAGCGAATCACCGATCATCAATCCGGGGAACTGTGGGCGGAGGAGGGGGCGACGACGGCTGCCGGCTGTTGTCGCCAGCCTGGGCGTGGCACTCGCCCTCTGCAGCCCAACGGATCCCGCCCACGCCGACCCCACTCCCGCTCCCACGACCACGCCCGCGAAGGCAGCACCGGCCGCGCCGATGCCGGCCACCGAGGATGCGCCCGCCGAGCTGCGCGAGGCGGTGGAGCGCGACCTCGGCCTGGACTGGGAGGACTATGTCGCCCACGGCGCCCAGGCGGAGCGGGCCGCGGTGCTGGCCGACCAGCTCACCGATGTGCCTGGCTATCAGGGCGTCTTCGTCGACGGTGGCGCGGTTGTCGTGACCGGCACCGGCGGGGCCGTGAACCGTGCGGCGCGCCAGGCCGGGGTCCGCACCGAACCACCGGAGAGTCAACGTCCCCTCGATGCCGAACAGATCAAGCGGCTCTATGCCGCAGAGGTGGATGGCGAGCTGGCCGGCCTGGCGGGCTTGGGCTGGACCGGCACGGGGTGGCTCATCACGGTCAGTGACCCGGACGCCACGGGTTGGCTGAGCGACGGCCGCCCGGGGCGTACGCCCAACGAACTCGCCGCAGACCATCCCGAGCTGACCGTCCGGGCCGGCGAGCCCGCCACGAGCCATGCCGACATCCTCGGGGGCCAGGGCTGGGGCGCAGGGACACGGATGCCGCGGTGTTCGATCGGTTTCGCAGGCTTCGGGCCCGACGGCCAGCAGGCCATGCTGACGGCCGGCCACTGCAGCGACGGCGGCACGCTGAGCGATGCCCGCTGGGAGGACAACACCGCGTACTCCCTGGGCCGCCTCGCCTTCACCCAGTTCGGCACCGTGGACAACTCCGCCAACACGGTGAACGACCCCGGGGCGGACGTGAGCGCCTATGCCGGCGCGCACACCGATCTGCGCGGTGGCCTGGCCGGCTATCCCGGGGCGATGCCGGTCACCGGCTCGACCGCACCGATCGCGGGTGCGCCGATCTGCATGAGCGGTCGCACCTCCCGCGCCTGGCAGTGCGCCACGATTGAGGCCGTCGGGCCCTTCGCGGTCACCGGACCCGGCGGGCCACAGGACATCCGCTGGAT
>JAUNRO010000187.1 GCA_030544185.1 Propionibacteriaceae bacterium
ACGCCGGCGCGGACGGCTCCGCCTCCTGAGTGTGCGCGCTGACCCGGCCCGGCACTGTTCGGCACTGCGCTGGCTCACTGGGCTGGAGCCGCAGGAGTTTGCCGAACGGTGCTGGGGGCGGGTGCCGCGTCTGGCCACCGCAGCTGAGCGCGGCGAATCGCCGTCCGTCGGTGTCCATTCGTCGCCGGAACCGGAAGGCGTGCGGTCTGATGAACTCTTTTCACTGGCCGCTGCCGAGGAACTGATCGCGCGGCGAGGCCTGCGGACGCCCTTTCTCCGCATGGTCCGTGACGGCGCCGACATCCCCACCGCACGCTTCACCTCCGGCGGCGGCGTCGGCGCAACGATCAACGACCAGGTTGACGACGCCAAGGTGCGCGATCTCTTCGCCGAGGGTGCCACCGCCGTGCTCCAGGGACTGCATCGCACCTGGGCGCCGCTGAACGATTTCACGCGGCGGCTCGCGCACGAGGTCGGCCATCCGGTGCAGGCAAACGCCTATGTGACGCCGTCGGCCAATCAGGGGTTCGCGGCGCACTATGACGTCCACGACGTCTTCGTGCTGCAGGTCCACGGCGAAAAGGAATGGCGGGTCCACGCGCCGGTGCTCGAGCACCCGCTGCGCGACCAGCCGTGGAATGGCCGCGCCGCCGAGGTGCGGGCCGCGGCCGAGCAGGATCCGCTCCTGGCGGTCACCCTCGCCCCGGGGGACTGTCTCTATCTGCCGCGCGGCTTCGTCCACTCCGCCCGCGCCCTCGGCGGGACGACCGCGCACCTGACCCTGGGCGTACACACCTGGACCCGTCAGCACCTCGCCCAGGCCTTCACCCAGGAGCTGCTCGCCCGCGTGGCCGAGGACCCCTGGGTCCGGGCGTCGTTGGCGCTGGGGGTTACGGTGGGAGATGCCGCGGCGATGGCGCCGGATGTCGGCCGCTTGCGCGACGCGCTGGCCGACGCGCTGAAACAGATCCCGGACGACGACATCGTCGCGTCGATGGCTGCGCTGGCCGGCGGCAGCATGCGCCCCGGGCCGGTGCCCGTGTTCACCGATCGGCGAGGGGACGAGCAGTGAGTGAGCAGGATTCCGCGGTGGGACCCAGCGGCCCGTTCCGGTGTTCCGATGATGCCCGCGCCCGCGGGGACCGCGCCGTCGGGACCGCACCGCCCGCCCGCAACTGGTTCCTCGTCGAGCAGGCCGGTGGCTGGGGGCCGAATGCCTGGGCCGGGCTCGATCTGGATCCCGAGCCGAAAGAGGACCTCGAGGAGTTGCTCGAGGACGCCTCGGCGCGGCTGATGTTGATCCGCCGCCCCAAGGGCGCCGATGGCGCCGCTCCCGCCGAGCGCGACGATCCGGTGACGGGGCGGCACTGGTGCCTGATCCAGCAGGAGGGCGGCGGCGCGCCCCGGGTGATCTGGGGACGGGCGGCCGACCCCGATGCGCTCCTGGCGGCGGCGGGGCTCTTCGCGGACCCGGGCCTCGAGGTGCCGGGCACCATCGACGCGCCGCGCGGGAGCGGCGACGGACCCGAGATCGTGCTGGTCTGCACCCACGGCCGCAAGGATGTCTGCTGCGCCGTGCGGGGCCGCCCGGTGGCGGCTCGCGCCGCGGAGCTGTGGCCGGCGGCGACGTGGGAGTGCACGCATACCGGCGGGGACCGGTTCGCCGGCAACCTCATCGTGCTGCCCGAGGGCGCCTGCTATGGCGGACTCGATCCCGACGATGTCGAACGCGTCGTCACTGCGCACATCTCCGGCAAGGTCGAGGCCACCCTGCTGCGCGGCCCGACCGGCTACAGCAATCAGGTCCAAGCGGCGATGGTGGAGGCGTACGCGCGGTTCGCGCCGCTGGCGTTCGACGCGGTGCACCCCGTCGCGAGCGAGGGCGGCCGGGACCAGTGGCTCGTGCGCCTGGCGGTGCGCGAGGTCGGGACCGTTGAGGTGACCGGTCACACCGAGACCACCGCCGCCGAATACCTGACCTGCAAGGCCGACCAGCGCAAGATTATGCACCTACCGATGGTCGACACGGTCACCGTCACCGGGGCAGCGGACTCCTGAGCGACGCCTCGTGGTCGCGAAACACCGTTCCTGATCGCGGAGGGCTCTTGCCTACGATGGTCAGGACGAGAGGAGCGCAGCAGTGAGCATCACGATGGGAGGAAGCCACCAGTGAGTGCGGTGGCTGCGCCCCAGCGTGCCGGCAAGCGCTCGGGACACCGCGAGGATATCCATGGCCTGCGGGGGCTGGGCATTCTCCTCGTCGTCGCCTATCACCTGTGGACGAGCGGGCGGGTATCGGGTGGCGTCGACATCTTCCTGATCATCTCCGCCTATCTGATGACCGGGTCGATGGTGCGCAAGGGCCGTGCCTTCCGGGTCGTCAGCTTCCTCATTCAGCGCTTCCGCCGCCTTGTCCCGCAGGCGGCGATCGTGATCGCCGCGACCTTGGCCTTCGGCTGGTTCTTCCTGCCCCCCGTGCGCCACATCGGATTGTTCCTGCACGCCCAGAGTTCGCTGTTCTATGTGGAGAACTGGACGCTGATCGAACAGGCGGTGAACTACACGGCGGTTGATGCCGGCGCGGTGAGTCCGTTCCAGCATTTCTGGTCGCTGTCGATCCAGGGGCAGGTGTTCGTGATCTGGCCGCTGCTGTTCCTGGCAGGGGTGTTCATCGCCAGCGCGCTGCGGGCCAGGATGCGGTTGGTGCTCGCGGTGCTGTTCGCAGCAGTCACCGTCGCGTCGTTCTCATATGCGCAGGAGGCGATCGACCGGAATCCCGCCGAGGCCTATTTCGACACGTTCGCCCGGGTCTGGGAGTTCTCGCTCGCCGGCCTGCTGGCCCTGGTGCCGCGGCTGGCGCTGCCGCGCTGGCTGGTGATCCCGATCGGCTGGGCCGGTCTGGCTGCCGTCCTCGGGGCGGGCATCATCGTGGGCCGGGAGAATTTCCCGGGGCCTGCCGCGCTCATGCCGGCGCTCGGCGCCGCGGCCATCATGATCGCGCCGCTCGATTCCAGTGACAGGCGTGACATCGCCTGGTGGCTGTCGCGGCGCCCGATCACGTTCGTGGCCAACCGGGCCTATGCCATCTATCTGTGGCACTGGCCGGTCTATGTCTATTGGCTGTCGCTCACCGAGACCGATGCCTCGCGCCTCGACCCGTTGGGCAGCGCGGTGGTGCTCGGCATCTCGTTCGTGCTGGCCGATCTGAGCACGCGCGCGGTGGAGCGGCGCTTCCATCGGCTTGAGGTCCTCAGCTCCAAACGCGGTGCGCTGTCCGCGATCGCCGCGTTTGTGATCATCGTGGTCGGCCTGGTCGAGGGCCTGACCGGCGCCCTCAACAGGGAGGCCGAACGGGCCCAGGCCGAGGATCGTCCCGGCGCCCGCGCGGTCCTCGCCGGTGACCCGCCGCCGCCCGTGCCGCCGACGCCGACGCCCCTGCGCGGTGCTGCTCCCGGTGACGGCGTGGTCGGTGACGACTGGCCCTCGGCGATGCCGCGCTGTGCGGACCTCGACCCGATGCCACCCACCGGCGGCGGGTGTCACGAGGTCAAGCCGCCGCCGGAGGGCGCCACCCAGACCGTCGTCCTCATCGGTGACTCGCACGCCTATCAGTGGTCCACCGCGCTCGTGCCCATGGCGCGAGACCGCGGCTGGCACCTGATCATGCCGATGCTGCCCAACTGCCGGGTCACGCTCGAGAACCCGTGGTCCAACACGGTGTGCCTGGAATACAGCCAGGAGATCGTCGACTATCTGCTCCAGACCCGGCCGGACGTCGTCGTGACCGTCTCCTCCCGGGGCCAGTCGATCGGACCGGAGCTCGAGGTCGAGACCTATGCCGACGCGATCCGGCCCGTCGTCGAAGCCGGCATCAGGGTCGTGAACCTTCGGGACAACCCGCGCTGGCCGTTCCACATGCCCGAGTGCGTGCAGCGGTTCGGCGTCGATAGCGAGCGCTGCAGTGCACCGCGGTCGGACAAGCTCAACGACGTCTGGCCGCGCGAGGCACTCCAGGGTCTGCCCAACATGGCGTACCTCGATTTCACCGACCTCATCTGCCCACTCGAGCGCTGCCGCGGCGTCGTCGGCGGGGTCTATGTCTATATGGACGGCCACCACCTGTCCGCCGCCTATATCCGCACGATGAACGAAGAGTTCGCCGTCCGGTGGGATCAGGCACTGGGTTCCTGAGGGGTATGCGCCCGCGAGCAATGCGGACGAACACGTGAACTGTCAGCGGTCGCGCCAGGCGATGCGTTCGGCCATCGCGGTGAGCCCGCGGATGCCCTCGGCGTCGAGGTGGGCGGGGTTGAGGGCCTCCACGGCGTGGTCGACGCCGTCGCGGATCATGCCCTCGACCTGGTCGCGGACGCCGGTGTCGGTGAGCGCCTGCTGCAGCAGCGCCACATCCGCCTCGCTCGCGGCCGAGGTGCCGATGCGGGCGAGCGCCTCGGCGGGCGTGCCGGTGAGGGTCGAGGTCGCGAGGGCGAGGATCGTGGTGGCCTTGCCGTTGCGCAGATCGTCGCCAGCGGGCTTGCCGGTCGTGGCCGGATCGCCCCAGACACCGAGATAGTCGTCGCGCAGGGCGAACACCGCACCCACCATCCGGCCGTATTCGGCGAGGCTCTCCCGGGTCGTGTAGTTCCCGCCGGCAGCCTCGGCGCCCAGTTGCAGGGGCCGCTCGACCGAATACGACCCCGATTTCAACCGGGCGAGCATGATCGCGTGATCGAGGTCCCGGCGATGTGCGGCGGCGCCGGTGAGATCGGTGCGCTGGCCGGCGATGAGCTCGATCGTCAGCTCATACCACATCCGGCGCAGTGGCTCGGGCAGTCCGTCGGCCAGCCGGTCCGCCTCGGCATGGGCGAGGTCGCCGAGCAGGATCGCCATCGAGGTCCCGAACAACTCGGCCGACCCGTCGCCGGCGGCCTCCCGGTGGAGCCGTGCGGCCCGGACCTGGGCCGTGGGCTGGCCCCGGCGGGTGTCGGCGAGATCCATGATGTCGTCGTGGATGAGCCCGAAAATGTGCAGCGTCTCGAGCGCCGCCGCGACCCGGACAAGGTCGGCATAGCCCGGGTCCTCCTCGCGCCCGCCCGCGGCGACATAACCCCAGTGGCACATCGCCGGCCGCAGCCGCTTGCCGCCCTGGAGCACCATCCGGTTGAGCCACACCGGCAGGTCGTCGGGGCCGAGGATGTCGACCGGCGGGCCGGGCACCGCGGCGTGCCAGAGGGTCTCCAAGCGGGTGGACTCCTCGCGCAGCAGTCCGTCGACGCGGGCGAGAGTGTCCTCGGCCGAGGGCGTCCGCCCCATCCTCGGCTGATAGCCCGCCTGCTCCACCAATTCGGGGAGCACTCCGGTCAGTTGCGGGACCTGCAGCGCGGACCAGGGTGAGATCAGGCCCGGCGTACGCTCGGCAGCCGACACCACATCCGCCCACGCGATCCACTGGTGGTCCATCACCTCGGTGGGATCGGGCTCGATGCTCCCGGCGTCAACGACCCGGCCGACATAGACAGGGCAGACCTCGTTCTCCACCACGCCGCTGGAGTCGATTGCGCGATAGGCGAATTCCGGCAGCGCGATCCGCAGGTCGCCGACGCGGACGCCCAACTCCTGGCGGGCACGACGACGAATTGCCTCGGGATAGGGCTCTCCGGGGCGGGGGTGGCCGCAGCAGGAGTTGGTCCAGACGCCGGGCCAGGTGAGCTTGTCCAGCGACCGGCGCGTGAGCAGCGTTCGGCCGCGGTCGTCGAACAGATAGAGCGAGAAGGCCCGGTGCAGGGGAGTGTTGGGGCCGTGGACCTCCAGCCGCGGCGCGCTGCCGGCGTCGTGGCCGGACTCATCGACCAGAACGACCAGGTCGTCGGTCATCCGCACTCGCCCCTTTCGTTGTGTACAAGCGACCCTAACCCATTGCTGGCGGTGCCCAGGCGGCCTGTGTGACGAAGCAGAAACGGCTCCGACGGTCGCGCGATGCGATGTCGGAGCCGCTTCGGTGTGTGGCATCCCCAACGGGATTCGAACCCGCGCTGCCGCCTTGAAAGGGCGGTGTCCTAGGCCGCTAGACGATGGGGACCCGACCTCAACTGCGTCGAGGCCGGGTCCTACCCTATCGCGAAGTGTGCCGAACCGGCGAATCAGTAACGCTGACGATCACCGGCGCACCGTGATGTGCACGTGATCCTTGTGGTTGGCGGTGTCCGACCCCCGGCCGGCCATATAGCGCCACCCTTCCCTGGATCGCGCCGAGCTCCAGATCCGCTGGTTCCAGATGATGTATTCGACATTCATCCGGGAGGCATTCGCCTTTGCCCATTCGGCCACCGACGACCCGAGGTTCTGGCCGGCCGAGGTGCGGTAGTTG
>JAUNRO010000188.1:0-5368 GCA_030544185.1 Propionibacteriaceae bacterium
GAACTCAAGGATGGTATCGGCGCGCGGGTTGAGCCCCGTGGTCTCCACGTCGAGGATCACCACATCGTCTCGATGCAGCAGCCACCAGCACTGCCATCGCGTCACCCGCGAGCACAGCCGCTCACGCCACGAGGGCGTTCGCAGGTCACCACGGACGGGGATGCCGAGCTGCGCGCTGGCATCGCCCCGCGGGTGAGTCACGTACGTCATGTCCTTCGCCCCTTCATGAGCGGTCTGAATCACCCGGTGAGGCTAGGACGGCTGCTACGACACCCGACCATTACGACTCGCCAAGTAGTATTGGTGCACGACCCTCAGGAGGACCCGTGACCCAGACCAAGTGGGCGGAGGAACTCAAGGCCATCGTGGAGCGCGAACGCCGAGCCGCTACCGAGCTCGCCGCGATCACCCAGGAGCGTGACGCGTTGTTCGCCGCCGCTCGCGCTGATGGCTTGACCTACTACCGCATCGCCCAGATCACCGACATGGCCGAGTCAGCCGTCGGCAAGAGCGCCCGTCGAGCGCGGTCGGCGGACAGCTCGATTCAGTAGGTTGGTTCTCTCCGTTCGTTCGTGCTGCCCCGGAGATGTCGATGCGTTGCCGCCCCATGATGTTGGCTCTGTCTCTGCTGTTACTGACGCCGAGCACCGCGGCGCACGCCACCCCCTCCGCGGCCAGCGCAGCTCGCGGCATTTCCTCGGCCTCCTCTCGCGGGCCGTGGACCGCGGGGGCTCCGCTGAGTCGCGCCGGCACTTCTCGGTCGACCTCGTGGGTCTGCACGACCGGGTTGCCGGCCACGAAGGGGAAGCGATCCTTCATCCTCACCGCTGGGCATTGCGCTTCCTCGGGTGAGCGCATCTACACGGCCTGGAGCGGTGGCCGGCACACCTACATGGGCCGGGTCGCTGGCACCTCTGCGGTTCTCGACGTCGCCGCCATCGAGACCTCCGGGCCGGTGCGAGGCAGGTACCGCACATCCGGCGGCATGCGGCGCCTGGCTGGGGTGGCCACCACTCGCCGCGGCCAGAAGGTCTGCCACGACGGCTACGCCTCGAAGACGGCCTGTGACATCACTGTGGTGGGATCACGCAGCAGGAACGGCGTCGTGACTCGCGTCTACGGCCACTCCACGGGTGTTGCCGCCCGGCGCGGGGACTCCGGTGGGCTCGTCTTCGACCGGCGTGGGCGAGCTGTGGGAATCATCTCCTCGATCTCCCGAGATGGGCACCTGGTCTCCTGGACTCCCGCACGGACCGCCCTGGGGGCGTGGGGCTTGTCCGTGGCTCGCTGAGTCCTCCACCGCGTCCGAACCCGCGACAGCTGCGCCGTGCTGGGTTACTTGCCCTGCACGGCGCCCTTGACCACGCGAGGAACCGCCGGGGCTCCGAACAGGGCAGGATTCACCCGCAGCTCCGGGCGCCCGTGCTTGTCTCGCCACACCGGGCGAGGGGCCTCATCGCGGGTTCCCGCCGCACCGTTCTGGTCCACCACGTGCAATCTGGGCTTGTCCATCAGTGCTGCTCCTCTTCTGGTTCCGCATCTCGAATCTGCACGACGATCGCGCTGCCGCCTGACCCATCGGGCCGACGGTAGGTGGCCAGATGCGGCTCGGCGGCCACCGCGGTGAGCAGCGCACGCGGCAACAGGTGGGAGGTGTCGTCGCGGCCGTCGGACCCGCCCAGGTACATGCCCCGCTTGGTCTCGATCTCCAACAGGATCGAGACTCCTTCACCTTGGGTGAACTGCTCATGTTCATGCATTTGGTGAGTTGCCAGCGTGTACCTGTCGAACTCGAGCTTGTCACCCGCTGCGAACCGCTGGCGCACATACTCCAGTGCCTTCTCCTGCGGCACGTACGGCGGCAACTGTACGCGGGCGTACAGCAGGTGTTCCCGTCCACAGCCGGTCTCAAAGCCCTGGATGCCGCGGTCGATGCGGCGAGTCCGTCGTCGAGAGGTTTCCGAGAGCTCCTGGGCGTTTCCGATGCAGTCCGATAGTTCGTCGTTCAACGCCGTCCACGCCTCTGGCGAATCCAGAAGGCGCGCGAACTCCTCGTACTGGGCTTTGCTCATGTGCTGCTGTACCTCGCGCTTGAGCTTGGACCGCGCGTTCTTCTGACGAGCGCTGATCGGTCGACGGCGCGAGTCCGGGATCGGCAACTTGCGCGCCATAGCTGGGTGGCGCAGGTCGCCGGTGGCATCTCGGGGGAAGGCGCCGCCGGCGTCCTTGCTGGACTGTCGATACCCCGAACTGTCCTGGATGGCTCGGTCCAGATCGCGGTTGCCGGCCCGGTCAGCTGCTCGAGCGTCGAACTCATCGGTCGAGATCACCGTCATGACCTTCATTCCGGGCTGATCGTGTCCACGGTCCACATCAACACGCCCCGTCGCTTCTCGAGACTCCCGGCGATCGGGGTAGCGCTCACGGCGTTGGCGCGCCCCAGGCGGGGAAGCTGCTGCGGCCGCCACGCTCATCGCGACCACCCACAAAAATGGTCCGGGCGTAGCCGGGAACCACCCCGGCCCACCCGGACCTGTCCAGCCGATTCCCTTCGCGAGGGTCCGACTAGGAAGAAGCATACGTGCGGCAGGGGCGTAGACAAAGGTTTCACGTCGGCGGACGCTAGACCCGCCATTACGACACCCCCGACGACCCGCGCCCTCACCCGTCGGGGGCGACTTCCGCGCCGAGGGTGAGAATGCCTGTGCGTGGCAGGATTCGATCAGCATCAACCGTCAACCGGGGAGTCGTCATGGTCAGCGATGTCGCGTGGACATGCTGTATCGCCCTGGCCGCAGCGGGGTGCTGCGTGGGTTCTTTGCTGGCCCTGACCCCACGGCACCGCCTCAGCACGACGATCCTCACGGCCAGCCTCGCGGGCATGGCTCTCGCCCTGGCGGTGCGGCCCACGCCGGAACCGCCCCCCATGGCCGTGGAGGCCGCGGGAATCGCGGCCGAGGCTCCAGCCGTGACCGTCGTGATCCCCGCCGAGCCCCCTGCATCCGAACATCCCTCAGATGCGCAGCACCCGGTCCCTGTCGAGCTGTCTCCCCCGCTGCCACCTGAGCCGGTGGATCAACCTGCTCGGCCCGCACCGCGGCACCTGCCCACGCCGGTGGCCTCTGGGATCTCTCCTGTGCAGGCGGGCCTGCTGGGGACCGCGATTCCTGCCACGGCCACCCTGCTCTTCCTGTGCGCCCGACCGCTGCGCGAGCGTCGTCGTCGCAGCCTCGGTGATCGGCGCCAGTGGCGAGCCATCCTTGAGCTCGCGCGCATCCTCCAGGTGCAGATGGATGAGCCCAGCGTCCGTCGCTTGCAGGTCGAGGAACCTCACCGATACGCGCAGCTGCAAGCCGCTGGCCGACGGGCTCTTGATCTGCTGCAGCCACACCCGCCCCGCTATGACAGGCGCCACCTGGTCCTGGCAGACCTCGCGGCACCCCAGGCGGTGTACTCGTGGGCTGACCAGCTCAACCCCGCCCGTCGTGACCTCTCTGAGCCCTGATCCGAGGTGGGGTCGTTCTCCCCAGATGCGACTCGCTCGCCTCTCGAGGGCGCGCCGATCCCCCACGCGGGTGCTGTTCATCCCCGCTCACATCGCCGAACCGCTCCAGCAACAGCGCCGCCAGTCGTTCCTCGACCTCTGACACCGCGCCCCCTCGATCGGCTACTGGTCAGGCGGACAAACGTGAGTACCGCTGCGCGACGGCCTGACGCGTCACGGTGACACCACGCGCCTTGGACAACGCCGCCGCGATCTGAGCCCACGACAATTCCTGAGAGCGCGCCCACTCAACCATCGCGATCTCGCCGGCGCGCCGACCAGAAGAAGCCAATTCGGCCGCCCGAACATCCAATTCGTCCAACGCCTTCTGCATGCGCACACGCGGGTGGTTCGACAGCCACTCCTCGATGTCGTCGGCGTCCCAGGACAGAGCCGCGCGCGACACCTCGCTGGGACGCTCCACCGGTGCCGGCAGCCCGGCCACGATGGACATCCTCACCGAACGCCCTCGAGACTCACCGGCAGCCGAGACTCCCTTGTAGATCTGGTTGGCCGTGGGACGTTCTCCAAGCTGCTCGGCGATCCGATCTGCCACGTCCTCCACGGAGTACCTGTGCACTCTGGCTCCTTCTGCTTCCACGGACGGCCCTGACGATAAGGGGAGCTCTACGACACGCCCGGTTTCAGGTTCGCTCGGCTGAGTGGAGTCCTGCAGAGTGGTGTACGACGGGCCTGAGTGAGCGCGTGCCTCCAACGTAGGCGCGGCCACCGGGTGGATCCTTCGAGTGATCTCTCACAACCGACTCGAAGAAGGACACCACGATGACCGCTGGACCCAGTATCGACCCTGCCCAGTTCTTGAACGAGCAGCTGTCCCAGGCGAGCCCCGATCTGATGCGGGACCTGCTCACCACCTTCGTCAACGCGCTGCTCTCGGCGCAGGCCGACGCCGTGTGCGGCGCCGGCTATGGCGAGCGGACCCCGGAGCGGGTGAACTCCCGTAACGGGTACCGCCACCGCGACCTCGACACCCGCGTCGGGACCCTCGACGTCGCGGTGCCCAAGCTGCGCACCGGGTCGCTGTACCCCGACTGGCTGCTCGAGCGTCGCAAGCGAGCCGAGCGGGCGCTGACCAGCGTGGTCGCCACCTGCTACCTGCTCGGCGTCTCGACGCGGCGGATGGACAAGTTGGTGCAGACCCTCGGCATCACCGGCCTATCCAAGAGCCAGGTGTCGGTGATGGCCAAGGAGTTGGACGAGCACGTCGAGCAGTTCCGCACCCGGCGGCTGGAGGATGCCGGCCCGTTCACGTTTGTGGCCGCCGACGCCCTCGTGCTCAAGGTCCGCGAGGGCGGCCGGGTGGTGCCGGTGCACGTGCTGGTCGCGACCGGTGTGAACGCCGACGGGCACCGCGAGATCCTCGGCGTGCAGGTCACCTCCAGTGAGGACGGCGCCGGCTGGTTGGCGTTCTTCCGCGACCTCACCGCCCGCGGCCTGTGCGGGGTCAAGCTGGTCACCTCCGACGCACACGCCGGCCTGGTGGCCGCGATCGGCGCCACGCTGCCCGGCGCCTCGTGGCAGCGGTGCCGCACCCACTACGCGGCGAACCTCATGGCGGTGACGCCCAAGAGCAGCTGGGGTTGGGTCAAGGCGTTGCTGCACTCGATCTACGACCAGCCCGACGCCGAGGCCGTGCACGCCCAATTCGACCGCGTCATCGATGCCCTGGCCGAGAAGCTGCCCACCGTGGCCGAACACCTCGAAGAAGCCCGCGCCGACATCCTCGCCTTCACCGCCTTCCCCAAGGAGATCTGGCGCCAGATCTGGTCGAACAACCCCAACGGCGACTCAACCGCGAGATCC
>JAUNRO010000188.1:5378-6355 GCA_030544185.1 Propionibacteriaceae bacterium
ACGTGGTCGGGATCTTCCCCGACCGCGCCAGCATCATCCGCCTCGTCGGAGCCGTCCTGGCCGAACAGCACGACGAGTGGGCCGAAGGCCGCCGCTACCTCGGACTCGACATCCTCGCCCGCGCTCAAGCCGTCGACACGACCGCCGTCGAGGAGGTGACCCAGACCGAACTCCAAGCCCTCACCGCCTGACCAACACGCCCAACCGAGGGATCAACCTCGTACACCACCCCAGCGGACTTGACCCTCGGCTGCAGCTCGCAGGCGCTCCTCACGCAGCATCTGCCCTACCCGCGCCCGCACATCCATGTCGCGGTACCACAGTTCGAGGAGCAAACGGGCCCGCGTCGAGGGGCCGGCGCCGTCGTCGGCATGGGCGTTCACGAGGTCCTTTTCGATGTGGTCAGCCACATCCACCGTGACCCGCTTCTTCTTGCCCATGCTCTGCCCTTCGTCGACGCGCTCGTCGTCCCATCATGCCAAGGCGGTGGGGCGTGCCGAGTTCGCGACCCAGACACGCCCCACCGCTGCACGCCTCGAGCCCTCGCGTCTTGAAGCTCAAGGTCTGCGCCGTCAGATCTTGCCGGCAATCCGATCCAGGCCCTCTCGCGTGGCCTTGGCCGCGACCGGAGCCTGCCTTTCGGCGTAGCTGTTGGCGATGTACCCCTCTGTCTCATCGAAGACGCTGATGAACGCGATGTTGTCGCGCTCCTTGTCGACGACGTCGAGCAGGGCGGACGGGAACTCGGCGTTGTCGCCGCTGCCGCCCTCTCCCCTGTGCACACCCCACTCGGGGATCGAGAACTTCTTGCCGTGAGCGCGGGCGAACTGCGCCCACTCCTTCACTCCGCCCTTGCCTTTGACCGAGTCCTCGTTCGCCCAGCCGTAGGCATCGACACCGACGATGTCGACAACGTCGTCGCCCGGGTACACCTGGGTCGCGTCGGACAAGCTGTTGCCAACACCGGAGTTGACGAC
>JAUNRO010000189.1 GCA_030544185.1 Propionibacteriaceae bacterium
GAGGCCGCCACACACGCCACCGAGCCTCTTGTCAGTGGTGGACCGTTCGAGCTTCTTGTTCATGTCGTTCCTTTCGTTGATTCAGGTCAGGTGCGTCGGGACAGCAGCAGGCCGATGACGCCGAGCGCGACGAGGAAGACGGGCAGAGCCACCTTCCACACGCCTGCGTCATAGCTGCCGCCGAAGGCCGCATAGAGCGCGCCACCGGCGAAGCCGCAGAACAGCAGGCCAACGACGAGGGAGAACGAGTCCGGCGCCGGGCGCTGTCCGGCTGTTGCCTGCCGCTTCCCCTTCATCGTGTCACCTCCAGTTGGCCGAGGCCGACGCGGGCCTCGATGGTGAGGGTGGGACCCTCGGGATCGGGTCCGTAGCCGATCGTGGTGTCGTGGAGATCGAAACCGTCGGCGACGTGCAGGCCCAGCACATCGGCCTGTCCGACGTCGACGGACCAGACGACGCGGATGTTGGTCTCGGGCGGTGCGACGACCGCGATCCGCCCGACATCCACCTGGGTCGCATAGGTCGCGTCGCCGTCCAGCCGGATGGCGGAGAGATCGGCGACATGCTCACCGGTATCGTGGGCCGCAACGCCCTGGGGCAGGTCTGCGACATTGGCATAGCTCACGGCGGTGCTGGGTGTCTCCGGCATCGGGGTGGCCGCGACGGCGGTGACGATGGCCAGGAGCGCCCCCACGATCACCAGCCCGCGGGGGCGGGGGAGCCAGGCGCCGAGGATCAGGGTCAGGCCGATCGCGAGCAGCGCCGCGGCCGGATAGGCGAAGGACGCCACCTGATAGCTGTGGTCGAGCAGGGCGACGACGCCGGCGCTGCTCAGGACCAGGAACCAGCCGATCAGGTGCATCGGCCACGTCCGCCGCTTCGTCACCGTGGCGGTCACCGAAGCGGTCGCTGCCACCTCGGCAGCCACTGCCGGTTCGCTCGATGCGGGTTCCGGTTCGGGTTTCGGGTCGGGCTGATAGAGCCCCACCGGATCGGGATGGGCGAGATAGGCCTGGAGTGAATAGCCCGGGTCGTGCGCGGTCGTCGGCGGGGCGGGATGGGGCGGGCCCGCCTGGGCCGCCAGATAGTCCTGCACGCGCCGCTGCCAGGCGGTCGCCGCTTCGGTGAACGGAGTGCTCTCGGCGAACGGCCGTGCCGCCAGTTGTGGCGGTTGCGGGGCCTTCGGGGCAGCGGCCCGGCGCTGCTGTTCCGGGCGATACCACCCGAAGAACCACACCGCGCCGATCACGAGCGCGGGGCCGACGCCGAACGGCAACAGGCCGCCGACGATGTTCACCGCAGCGATGCACACGACCGCCAGCAGCGCGATCCCGGCCTTCAACCCAACCCGGCGTACCCCCGGGAACACCGCATCGATCGGCGCCCGGTCGGAGCCCCGCTGCGGCACCAGCGCCCACGCCGCGGCATAGAGCACGAGCCCGATCCCGCTCGACAGGGCGAGCAGCAGCGCCGCGACCCGCACCAGCAGCGGATCGATCTGCCACCGGTCGGCGAGCATGACGCACACGCCGGCGACCTTGCCGTCGGTGGTGCTGCGGCGCAGCTCGCCCAGGTTCGTCATGTCCCCATCCTCTCTGCCACCACAACGATCGACCATCGGGGGAGTCCCGGATTGGCGCCCCAGGGCCGATGAGAGCCCGTTGTGGGCGATTCAGGGGCCCGCCAGGGAGGTCCCGGTTGGCTGCGGACCCGGTCCGTGTGAGGCTGGACTCACCATGGGCGCTCCCGACACCTCCGACTCCGTCGACAGCCCTGATCTGGATCAGCGGCTCCCGGCGCCCATCGAGGTGCCCGCGGACGAGGCCCAGCCCGAGACCCCACCGGCCGAGCCGGCCGACGATGCCCCCAAACGCCCACGCGCCGCTCGCGTGGCCGATGGCGCCTGGCTCGGGGGTGTGTGCTCCGGCCTCGCCGACCATCTGGGCTGGCCGGTCATGGTGCTGCGGATCGGCTTCGTCGCGCTGGCGCTGGTGCAGTTCGTGGGCTTGGTGGTGTACGCGGTGTTGTGGCTCGCGCTGCCCCCGGCGACCGCGCCCGAGAGCGCGCCGGGTCTGGAGTCGCACGACCGGACGAACCTGCGCACCGTGGACCAGCGGGCTCGGCGCAAGACCGATGTGGGCACGGTTCTCGCGCTCGCGCTGCTCGCCATCGGCCTGCTGTGGCTGGTGCAGGCGACCGGGATGGGCCTGTCCGCGCAGGTGTTCTGGCCGATCGCGTTCGCGGGTGCCGGCGTGGCGCTGGTGTGGCGCACGGCCGATGACTCCGATGCGAAGTGGCGGGAGAAGGTCGCCGGCCCGGGCTGGCTGCGGCCGTTCGTGGCCCGGGGGCGGATGCTCACGCTCGCGCGCACGGTGCTGGGTCTCGGTCTGGTGGGTGCCGCGGTCGGCATGGTCATCGCGTACCAGACGAGCATCGCGGAGCTGCCGCTGGATGCCGTCGGCGCCGGCGTGTGGGCTGCCTACTCGGTCGGCATCGGTGCGATCGCCGGCTCGTGGGCGCATGACAACCCGCTGCTGGCGATCACGATCGGTGTCGCGTTCGCGACCGCGGTCGGCATGGTCATCGCGTCCCAGACGAGCATCGCGGAGCTGCCGCGGGTGTTCGCGATGACGGGACTCGCGCTCGCCGGCACGGGGCTGGTCATCGCCCCCTGGGCATACCGCTCCCGGCAGGCACTGCAGGAGGCGCGCGAGGACAAGGTGCGTGCCGATGCCCGCGCGGACATGGCCGCGCACCTGCACGACTCGGTCCTGCAGACGCTCGCGCTGATCCAGAAGCGGGCCGACGATCCGCGCACGGTCGCGACGCTGGCCCGCAAACAGGAGCGCGAGTTGCGGACCTATCTCTATGGCGATGTGTTCCGGGAGAAGACGCTCAAGGCCGCGCTGAGCGTGGCGGCCGCCCAGGTCGACGATGACCAGGGCGTCCCCGTCGAGATCGTCTGCGTCGGCGACTGCGAGCTGACCGAGGATCTCGAGGCGATGATCCGCGCGGCCCGGGAGGCCATGACGAACGCGGCGAAGCACTCGGGTGCGCCGCGGATCGATGTGTACGCCGAGGTGGACGATGCTCAGGTGGAGATCTTCGTGCGCGACCGGGGCAAGGGCTTCGACCTCGACGCCATCGGGGATGATCGAATGGGTGTGAAGGGCAGCATCATCGGGCGCATGGAGCGCCACGGTGGCAGCGCCCGGATCCGCTCGTCCGCAGAGGACGGCACCGAAGTGAAATTGGAGATGAAGAGATGACGACCGACCTGCCTCAGCCCGATTCCCTAGGACCGGGGGAGACCGCTCCGCCGACCGATCGCCAGCTGCGTGTTGTGGTCGTCGATGACCATGCGATGTTCCGGGCCGGGGTGAAGTCGGAGATCGGTGCGGCCGTCGACGTGGTCGGGGAGGGCGAGGACGTCGCGACCGCGGTGGCGGCGATCAAGCGGTGTGCGCCGGATGTGGTCCTGTTGGACGTGCATCTGCCCGGGGGCGGCGGCGGCGAGGTGATCAAGCAGGTGCACGCGACGATGCCGGACCTGCGCTTCCTGGCGCTGTCGGTGTCCGACGCGGCCGAGGACGTGATCGGTGTGATCCGGGCCGGTGCCCGGGGTTATGTGACGAAGTCCATCAGCGCCGACGAACTCATCGATGCGATCCGCCGGATCGCCGATGGCGACGCGGTGTTCTCACCGCGCTTGGCCGGCTTCGTGCTGGACGCCTTCTCCGACTCCATCGAGGTCGCGTCCATCGACGAGGACCTCGACCGGCTGTCCAACCGCGAGCGGGAGGTGCTGCGGCTCATCGCCCGCGGCTATGCCTACAAGGAGATTGCGCGCGAGCTGTTCATCTCCATCAAGACCGTCGAGACCCACGTGTCATCGGTGTTGCGCAAGCTGCAGCTGTCGAACCGGCATCAGTTGACCAGGTGGGCCACCGACCGCCGCTTGGTGTGAGCCCTGCACAGCGCGGCACCCACAACAAGACAACGGCCCGTTCCTGTCTGGAACGGGCCGTTGTCTTGTTGCTTGCGGGTCAGGCAGCGCGTCCGCTGCGCTTGGTGATTAGTCCATAGATGAAGAGGACGACCAACGCGCCGATGACGGCCACGAGGAGGGTGAACCAGAAACCGCCGTCGATGGCGAAGGTGAAGCCACGTCCGGTGAGGAGGTTCATGAGGAGGCCGCCGGCGAGAGCGCCGATGATGCCCAGGATGATGGTCATGATGATGCCGCCGCCCTGCTTGCCCGGCATGATGAACTTAGCAATAGCTCCGGCCAGGAGGCCGACGATGATCCAGAGAATAATGCCCATGCAGCCAATGTATCCGGGCACAGATCCAACAGGCGACTCCATGTCGACAATTTCGGTAACGATTGGGGAATGGTTGGTCAGCTGACCAATCTCACAGGAACGGGCTGAAGGGCTTCAGGACCGCCTCGGAGAACTTGACCATGACGGGCCGCCGGACCCACTCGTCGAGCGTCAATTCCCTGCAGTTGCTCAGATCCAGGCGGAAGACCTCGGCCATCTTCTCGGCCATGTCGTGGTCGGTGATCTCCACATTGATCTCATAGTTCCCGATCAGGGAGAGCCGGTCCAGGTTCGCCGTGCCGACGGTCGCCCACTGGTCGTCGATGACCGCGGTCTTGGCGTGCACCATCGCTCCCTGATAGAGGAACAGGCGGACGCCGCCCTCCAGCAGCCCGCGATAGTAGCCCCGCGACACCCAGTCCGCGACGATGTGGTTGGAACGCTCGGGCACGATGATGCGCACGTCCACCCCCCGTTGGGCAGCGCCGATCAGGACCGCGAGGAGGTCGTCGTCGGGGATGAAATAGGCATGGGTGAGCCAGACGCGCTCCCGGGCGCGGTCGATCGCTTCAAGGTACATGTAGCGGATCGGATAGATCAGCTGGCGCGGCACATTCCGGTGCACGCGGACGGCGGACTCCCAGGTCCGGCGCCGCGGATCCTCGAGCTCGGGGTGGCGCCGGTCGCCCCACAGGTTCCAATAGTCGACGAATGCGTTCTCCAGCTCGCTCACGGCCTCGCCGGTCACGCGGATGTGGGTGTCGCGCCAGTCGGTGGCATAGAGCGAGCCGATGTTGTAGCCGCCGGTGAACGCCACCTGGCCGTCGACGACCATGAGCTTGCGGTGGTTGCGCCCCGAGTTGCGGGGATGCCAGAAGCCCCAGCCGCCGACGATCAGGGGGTGGTGTCGCACGTGGATGCTCGGCGGGAAGCGGAAGAACGGCCGCGGGACGACAAGGTTGGCGAACTCGTCGAACACGACATAGACCGCCACACCCCGGTTGGCGGCCCGGATGAGCGCCCGCTTGAACGCGCGGCCGATGGGGTCGTTCTTCCAGATGAAGGTCTCGAAATAGATCCGGTCCGAGGCGTGATCGATCGCGGCGAGCATGTCGGTGTAGAGGTCCTGGCCATAGGTATAGACCGTGATGTCGGAGCGGCCCGCGGTGACGGGGACCGGCGGGGACTTGGGAAAAACCACCGGCGCGCGCTCCTTCTTGCGCCGGCTGTCGATGATCAGCAGCACGACCGCGGTCCCCAGCTGCACGCCGAGGACGCCCATGACGATCCTGCGGATGATCGTTCTCAGCTGGCGGAACCACACGCCGTCCAATGTAGCCGGACAACGGTTGTCGGCGCTGGGGCCTAACCTTGGGGGTCTATGAGCCAGACCGAGCAGCCGTCCGTGACCGATGTCCCCACCCCTCGGCCGCCCAAGCGCAGTCGCGCGGCCGAGCTCCTGGCGGGCCTCAACGATCCGCAGCGCGAGGCTGTGCTCCATCAGGGGGCGCCGTTGCTCGTGGTCGCCGGTGCCGGGTCGGGCAAGACTCGCGTCCTCACGCGCCGGATCGCCTATCTGGTGTCCGAACGTGACGTGCATCCGGGCTCGATCCTGGCGATCACGTTCACCAACAAGGCCGCGGCCGAGATGCGGCACCGGGTGGCCGAGATCATCGGGAACCGGGCGCGGGTCATGTGGGTGTCGACCTTCCACTCCGCCTGCGTGCGGATCCTGCGCGCGGAGATTCATCGATTCGGGTACGCCCGGCAGTTCTCCATCTATGACGACACCGACGCCAAGCGGCTGATGCAGCTCGTCTGCACCGAGCTCGGCATCGATCCCAAGCGCCATCCGGTCCGCCAGGTGCTCAACTGGGTGTCGAACTGCAAGAACGACCTGGTCGACCACGAGTCCGCGCGCCCTCGGGCCGGTCAGGGCCAGGAGGCCTATCCGGAGGCGTACGCCGAGTATCAGCGCCGACTGCGCGCCGCGAATGCAGTCGATTTCGACGACCTCATGATGCTC
>JAUNRO010000190.1 GCA_030544185.1 Propionibacteriaceae bacterium
CTTGCCCTCGGTCAGCGGGGGCTCCTGCAGCAGGATGCCGACGGTCTTGCCCTTGGCGAGCATGGCATCGCCGTTGCCCGGCGTCTCCATGCCGGCCATGACCTTGAGCAGCGTCGACTTGCCCGCGCCGTTCGGGCCGACGACGCCGATCTTGGCGCCCTCATAGAAGGACAGCGTCACGTTGTCGAGGATGAGCTTCTCCCCGATCGTCTTGCGGACGTTGTGCATCGTATACACGAACTCGGGCATGCAGGCACTACCTCACAGGTCTCGGAATCTCGTCTGGCCCGATAGGCCAAGAAGTGCGGGCTCAGTATGCCACTGCGGTTCCCCGGCCTCAGACCACGATCAATCCTAGAACCAGGAGCAAGGCTGCTCCGCTGATCGCCAGTTGGATCTTGTCGGCCCTCGGACTCGGCCCCCACCAGGGCAACGATCTCGCCCGGCGGACGCCCAGGAGCAACCCGCCCAGACCTAGCCCCCAGCCGATTCCGTGCATCCAGCCCGGCGCGGACACCCAGTCACCCAGGATCGCGGTGAGCAGGGCGATCGCGAGCAGGTCGACGCCTGCCTCGATCAGCTGGGTGCGCCGCGTTGCCCGCAGCGAGCGCCGGATGATCCACACCGCCGCGAGCAGGAGCACGACCACCGCGATCACCTCGACGATGCCGGGCGAACGGGGTGGGGTCTCCGCATCACCGATCAGGCCTGCCCCGAGCGCATCGACCGAGGTCGCCGAGTTGTTGACCGCGATCACCGCGCGGCCGGTCGCCCGGTCGAGCAACACGATGCTGGATCCCCCGCCGGTCCGGCCGTTATGCCAGGTGAGCGTCCGGTCCTCGGGCCCCGGACTGATCAGCCAGGTCGCACCGATCCTGCCCGCGGCGCCGACCTGGGCCTGCGGCTCCAACGCGGCCATCCCCGGGGCGGTGCCGGCCAGGAGGGCTTGGGCATAGCGGGTGAGGTCGGCGGTGGTCGTCCAGCCGCCGACCCCGGCGGGCACCATGCCCTCCGCGAGCCACGGTCCCGGCTTGCGGCCGTTGGGCCGATGGCCCTGCACGGCCCCGCCCGGGGCCTGGTCGGTGGTCGCGGCGAAGACCGTGTCGGCCATGCCGAGCGGACCGAGCAGCCGCACCCGGACCGCGGACGGCCAATCCGGCTGCCCGGTGGCGCGGGCGACTGCGTGGCCGAGCAGCGCCGCCCCGATGTCGGAATGGGCATAGGCGCCCTGACCACCGAGCGTGAGCTGCCGGGCCTGGCTCAGCAGCTCGCCGGTGCTCGAGCGATAGGGGTCACGCAGCGTGAGCGGTGCGAGCGCCAGGCGCACGCCCTGGCCGGGCACCACACCGGGGACCCCGCCGTGATGGGTGGCCAGGTCACCGAGCGTGACCGCGCCCACCGGCGACCCGGCGAGCTCCGGGAGGTGCCGCTCCAGCGGATCGTCGAGGGTCACCTCGCTCCGCTCGACCGCGTCGGCCAGAACGTGGCCCGTGAAGGTCTCGGTGAGCCCGCCCAGCTCCCAGTGCTCGCCTTGATCATCCCCGTGGCGGACCTCCCGGGCGCCGTCCCGGTCGATCTCCACCACGCTCATCGTGTCGTAGCCCGCTCCCGAGCGCAGGTGCGCGATGGTCTTGGCGGCCAGGGTCTCGTCCCCCTGCTGCTCCCGGCCCAGCGTGATGCCGGGGCCCCACAGCCCGGACCCGAAGAATCCGGCCAGGGCTGCCACCAGCAGGGCCACCCAGAAGCGTCTGCGCTTGCCGATCGGATCCTCGTAATCGCTCTCCGCATCGGTCCAGAAGGACAGTTGCACGATTCCTACTCCTCGCTCGGTCTGGCTCTTAGGGTGTCAGGTGAGACCGCCCCCTGCAGCATTGAGGACCGCCGTGGACGTGATGCTCCGCCTCTGGGACCAGCTGGGTCACAGCTGGTCGTTGTGGTTGGCGGCCCTGCGGCTGGACCCCGATGTGGCGAGCGTCCTCGATCCGCACACGACGTGGTTCTCGGTGATCGCCATCGCAGTGGTCGCGGGGATCGCCACGATGGCCGGGCAGTCGGTGATCCTGTTCGTCAACCGCATCCGCGGCTGGGCACTGGTGTTCAGCCTCCTGTTCGCCATCGCCGGCATTCTCGCCTCCCACCTGCTCGAAGGACTGCTGTTGTGGGCTCTGGCGAGCATGGTCTTCGCTGAGCCGCGGTCGGTGCTGGAGATCGTCAAGGTGGTCATCCTCTCCTCGGCGCCCCACGCCTTCCAATTCCTCACCGCGATCCCCCTGCTCGGTCCCGCCCTCGACCGGCTGCTGTCGGTGTGGGGCCTGCTCGTGGTCTGGGCTGTGGCGTGGCTGGTCTTCCCGGCCGGTCCGTGGGCGGCCGCCGCGCTCGTCCTGGTCGCCTGGCTCGGCATGCTCCTGATCGGAAACATCCTCGGTCCGGTGCTCGCCGGGCTGCGCGACCGGATCTGGCGGGCGGTCACCGGACGCCCGCTGCACCTCGACACTCTCTTCCTGCTCGAGCTCGTCGATGGCGCGAACGGGGATGCCCCATGATCTCCCCGCTGGTGATCACGCTCATCCTGGCGATCGTCCTCGCCCTCGTGCTGGCTCCCGTCGAGGCCCTGCGCTGGTGGGCCACGCAGGGCATCAAGGAGGCTGGCACCACCGCGGCCACCCTGACCGGCATCCGTCGCCGGCTCGAGATCCGCCGCCAGGCGCAGCCGCTCGCTGACCGCTATCGCAGCTACATCGTCTATCTGGCCGGCGTGGGTGCGGTCGCCGACCAGGCCAACCCGATCGGCGAGCAGCCATTGCTCGACGAACTGCAGGCGGCCATGCCAGATGTCCTGCTGATCAGCGATGTCTATCCCTATTCACCCGCCAACCGCACGCTCCTGGCCGGCCGCTGGTCGTCCGGTTGGTGGCGCTTCGTCGAGTGGCTCGGCCGCAAACGACCCACCCGGATCGCACAACTGCTGGTCTATGGGCGCAATGCCCTCCAGTTCGCGGTGTCCGCCGACGACCGTTATGGCCCGGTCTATTCGCTGGGTGTGGCCCGGGTGATCTGGGACCGCCTGGTCGCAGCCGGTTATCGGCCCGAGTCCGGAACCCCCATCGTGCTGCTCGGCTGGAGCGGCGGCGCACAGATCGCCCTCAGCGCCGCCTGGTATCTCTCCGGCGCCGGCATGCCCGTCTATCTCCTCTCGCTCGGCGGCGTGCTCACCTCCGATCCCGGCCTGGACCGCATCCGGCATCTCTGGCATCTCAAGGGCACCAAGGACTGGATGCAGGCCATCGGCAATCTCTTCCCCGGCCGCTGGCCCGGGCGCCGGGCTTCCTATTGGGCCCGCGCCATCACCGACGCCCGGGCGACCATCCACACGATCGGCCCGATGAGCCACCTCGGCCGCGGGTCTTATCTGTCCAGCAGCAGGCTCGCCGACGGACGCACCTGCCGCCAGGTGGTCGGTGAGGAGATCCAGGCCATCCTGCGCGCCGAGGGACTGGCGGCACCCGCGGAGCCGAACCCAGGCGCCGGCCCCGCGGGTTGACCGGTCAGTGCGCCCCGAAGGGCTCCCCGATGCTCGCCATCAGCGCCTCGGCCTGAGCAAGGTCCCGGGCTGGATCGTGTTCGTCAGGACCCTCCGGACGATCCTCATAAGGATCCCGGTCGTCCTCCGGATAACGGTCCTCGCCAAGCGCGGACTCGTCGCGCCTGGACGCCGGTTCGTTGCGCTCCTTCTCCAGCCGGAAGTAGTTCGTCATGCCCCAGTTCAGGTCATGCCCCACGGCTCGGGCGTCCAGATAGACGGTCTTGCCCGTCGCGCCGGCATCGGTCTCCCACTCATCGACCGAGAGCCTGCCCACGACGACGACCGGATTGCCCTTGCGGAGGCTCATCGCGACGTTGTTGCCCAACTGGCGATAGCAGCGCACCGAGAGCCACGATGTCCCGGCGTCCTCCCACTGGCCGTCCCCGTTGCGGACCCGTCGGTTCGTTCCAAGCCGGAACTGCACATATTTGTTGCCGTTGCGGGACACCTTCGAGTCCATATCAGTGCCCACGCGCCCAGTGATGGTCAGGGTCGATTCCATCGTGTGTGCCTTTCGCTGTCGCCCGCCCGGTGGCGGGACCATTGCCAGCACCATGCGTGGTCGGGGGCATATCGTGCCGCCCCGACCCGGGCAGCTGTGGACAGAGCTTCGGGGTCCTCGCGAGCTGTGGACAACTCAGCCGAGCGCCTGCTCCAGACTCGTGCGCACGAGATCGTGACGATCCAGTTCGGCGTTGACCGGCTCCACGACCTTCTCCCGGGTCACCCCGGCGATCGAGGACACCAGCGCCGTCCGCGCCCGGCGTTCGGCCCGTCGCGCGCCGACCTCGACACCGATCCGTGAGATCAGCGCCACCAGCAGCCCGGCGAGCACTCCGCCGCCCAGCAGCACGGTGGGTGCGGGCAGCCCCCACCAGAAGACCTCCGGCAACGGGGGCAGCTGCAGATAGAGCATGACGAACGCCACCCCGAGCCACAGCAGGCCGGTCACGACGACCGCGATCAAGAGCCACTGGATGATCTTCACGAACGTCCACCAGCCGTGATCGCGGTCGATCCCCAGGTCGGTGGTGGCGATGGCCCGGTCCAGTTGGTCCGGCAGCGCACCCTGATGGGAGCGCGACGCATCGCGGACCGCACTCGCCCAGCCGCGTGGCAGCCCCTGGGCCGCCTCGTCGGCGAGATCGCGCACCGCCGAATCGACCCGCGCCTGCTGCACCGAGGTGGTCGCCGGCAGCGACGTGCGCGAGACCCGTGCCGGATCGATCTCCTTGCCGCGCTTCCCGAGGCCCCACCGGTCCAGATGCAGCCGCCGCAGCGGGTCGGGCCGGAATTTGGCGATCCACGCCAGCGCCGGCCAGCCCGTTGCGATCCCGCCCCGGTGGCGCCAAGCCTTGCCGACGGCCTCGCTCACAACGGGTACGCCCGCGGCGACCGCGAGCGCACGATTCAGCCGCTGCGCCGATTCTTTGCTGACCTGTCCAGCGGGGTCCATTCCCGAGGCCGCCGCCAACTTCTCCGCGGCGGTGTCCACATCGGTCACCAGCCGCTGGGCCGCGGTCTTCTTGGCCGCGACGCGCTTGCGGATCCGCCCGCGCAGCTCGTCCACCCCCTTGCCCGTGGTCGCGCTCATCGCCGCGATCTCGACCTTCTCCAGGCCCTCGGCGTCCAGCAGCCGCCGCAGGTCGCTCAAGCAGCGCTTCCGCTCGGCCTCGCTCAGCCGGTCGATCTGGTTGAGCACGACCATCATCACCGACGCATAGCGCGCCAGTGGTTTGAGATAGCGGTCGTGCAGCGCCGCATCGGCGTACTTCTGCGGATCCACCACCCAGATCACCATGTCCACCAGCTCCACCAGCCGGTCGACCTCCTGGCGGTGGCTCACCTCGGTCGAGTCGTGGTCCGGCAGGTCGAGCAGGACCAGCCCGTCAAGGTCCTTGACCGGTTTCACGCTCCCCGGCTGGCCGTGCGGCACGATCTCGCTCGACTTCGGCCCCTCGATCGCCCGCGCCGATCCCGTCGACGGCTCCGCGCGGTGCCGGTTCGGGATGTCCAGCCAGTCCAGCAGGTCGTCGGCCGACTCGGCCCCGAAGCTCACCGCGAGGGTCCGCCGGGTCGTCGGCCGGCGGACGCCCGAGACCGCCAGGTCCGTCCCCGACAGCGCGTTGAACGTTGACGACTTGCCCGATCCGGTCGCCCCGCCGAGAGCCACGACGGTCGCATCCCCGGAGACCTCAAGGCGCCGTCCGGCGTGGTCGACCACGCGGAGCGCGCCGTCGACCAGGTCGTCGTCGACGCGCCCGCGCGCGTGCTCGCTCGCCTGGCGCAGCGCGCGCAGCCGGGCGCCGAGGTCCTTGGCCATTTTGTCCCTAGCGGCCATCGCGTGCTCCGTCCCGGCGCTCGACGATCTCGGCGTCGACGATGTCGCCCGGCCCCGCCTCCAGCGCATAGGGCTCGCCGGCTCCCTCCGCCGGAAGGGCCCGCGGGCCTTCGTCGGCGATCGAGAGATCCACCCGCTCGCGCGCCACCTCGACCTCGCCCGGGAGGCCGTCGGCCTCGGCCCGGGCAGCCTCGACCTCGCCAGCGGCGGCCCGGATCGCGGCGGCCCGGTCGTGATCCATGCTCACCGAGTCCAGCAGTTCGTGATAGCGCCGCAGCTCCGCGGCCATCAGCGCCTCGACCCGGGCGTCCAGATCGGCCTTGGCCTTCTTCGCGAGCCGGCGGACCGCGTCATCGCCGAACACCGCTTCGAGCACGCGCTGGGCCAGCGCGGCCGTGCCGCCCGCGA
>JAUNRO010000191.1 GCA_030544185.1 Propionibacteriaceae bacterium
ATACGAGCGGCTGCAACAGCGAAAAGATCACCGAGAAGGGATCGCGCAGGATCGTCAGCGTCTCGCGTTGCCAGACCGCGGCGGTGTCGGAAAGTAGGCCACGGCGGGCGGGCGAGGCCACCGGGCCGCCGGTCGGGGCGGTCGCGGTCGTCAGGTCGGTGGACATCACGCATCGGCTCCTTCGCGCAGGCTGCGCCCGGTCAGGGTGAGAAAGACATCGTCGAGGGTGGGTTGATGGGCGTTGGCAGCGGACACGGTGACGCCGGTCGCGGCGAGGTGGGGGAGGAGTCCCGGGAGCGTACGCGGGCCTGAGCGAACGCGAGCTCTGAGGCGTACCGAGGCGGAGCCGTTGTTGCGCCCGGGTGACGCAGAAATTTCTGTGCCGAACCGCGCGATGATGTCGCGGGCGATCGCCGCATCGGCCGCGGGCACCTCGACCTCGATGTGGTCACCGGCGAGTTCGTCCTTGAGCCGTTCTGGGGTGTCATCGGCGATGATGCGCCCGTGATCGACGACGATGACCCGCTCGGTCATCGCGTCGGCCTCCTCGAGATAGTGCGTTGTCACCACGATCGTCGTGCCTCGCTCCTGCCGCAGGCGCAGGATGTGTTCCCACAGGTTGGCTCGGCTCTGCGGGTCCATGCCGGTGGTCGGTTCGTCCAGAAACAACAATCCCGGCTCGTGCATCAACCCCAGCGCGATGTCGAGCCGCCGCTTCTGGCCGCCCGAAAGTGTGCTGACCTTGCGTCGGCCCAGGCCCGCCAGATCCAGCAGCGACATCAATTCCGCGCAGCGAGCCTTTGCCGTCCGCCGATGCAGACCATAGAACCGGCCCTGCATGAGCAGTTCGTCGGAGACCCGATAGTTGTGGCCGGCGCCGTCCTTCTGGCCGACATAACCGATCCGGGCGCGCACGCCCGCGGGGTCGTGGGTCACGTCCACGCCCGCGACGCGGGCCTCCCCGGAGGTCGGCGGCAGCAGGCTGGTCAACATCCGCAGCGTGGTCGACTTGCCCGCGCCGTTGGGCCCGAGCAGGGCAACGAGTTCACCGGAACCGATGTCCAGGTCGATCCCACGGACCGCTTCGACGGTGTCCTTGCCTGCGGTGAACGTGCGGGTCAGTGTGCGTGCATGGATCACGGCAGCTCCATTTCGTACGGCGTACGCGCCATGGTGTCTTTAGGTTAGGTACAGCGTACGAAGTAGTCAAGGCGTACGCTGTCCGAAATAGGACATAAGGAGACCGCTGACCATGTCGGAATCGATCGCCAACGGATCAGGCACGCCCGAGGGCCGGCGCGTGGTCGAGCTCCTGTGGGATCCGCCCGAGCCTGCGATGCGCGGGCCGCGTCCGAAGGTCAGCCTTGATCAGGTAGTCACCACCGCGATGGAACTCGCCGACGCGGAGGGCTATGCCGGGCTGTCCATGCGCAGCCTCGCGCGGCGACTCGGGATCGGGGCGATGTCGCTCTACACCTATGTCCCGGGCAAGACCGAGCTGTTCGAGCTGATGATCGACCGGGCATATGCCGAACGCTCCCGGCCCAACCGCTCCTGGCCGTGGCGCCGGCGCTATGAGCAGCACGCGAGCGAGGCACTGGCGATGTATCGCAGACATCCCTGGCTCGTCGACTCGAACCTGTGGCGGCTGCCGGTCGGGCCCCACGTTCTCGACATCTCCGAGGATCTGTTGGCCATCGGGCGGGATGCGGGACTCTCGCTCAAGGTGGGTGCCCGGGTGAGCCAGCTGCTGGAGTCCTACATCTTCGCTATCGCTCGCGGCGAGGTCGCCGATCAGGCACAGGCCGCGCGCACCGGGGAGTCGGTCGACGACTATTGGGCGGCGCGGTCGTCGTTCTGGACGACCTATTTCGATACGCAGCGCTATCCGACGATGCTCGCGACCTGGGAGGGCGGGTTCTATGACGACGATGATCCCGCTGCTGATCTCCAGTTCGCGCTCGGACTGATCCTCGACAGCGTCGAACGGCTCATCGGGCGCTGACGGTCGCCGCGCCAACTCGGCAACAGCACCGAACCGCACATCACGCGCCATGAGCCCGATGCTCCTGCGACAGGAGCACGTGTTATCTCGAAACCGGTTCGCAGATGAACACCGGGATGGTGCGGCCAGACGTGCTGCTCGCTTTGTCCTGATACTCCGCGTACGGCGGGAAGGCGGCCACGCAGCGCTCCCACCACTCGTCCCGCTCGTCGCCCGAGAGCTCCCGGGCGACGTAGTCGTGGGTCTCGGTGCCGTCCTGGATCATGATCTGGGGATTGGCTCTGAACGAGTAGTACCACTCCGGGTTGTTGGGCGCGCCGCCCTTCGACGCGACGGCGGCGTAAGCCCCGTCGTGCTCGACCCGCATCAGGGGAACCCGGCGCAGCAGACCCGATTTCGCACCGCGCACGATGAACAACGCGATGGGCATTCCGTTCAGGTCGACAGCGCGCGTGTCGCCCGCGGCCAGCACCTGATCGACCTGATCCTTCTGCCAGCCCGGCAGCATCTCGGCGAACTCTCCCTGCAATGGCATGTCTCCATCGAACCCTTGAGGTGTGTCCGAGCGCAACCCGACTGCTACTTGCGAGGGCGGGTAAATGCGTCCTCTCATTGGGGTCGAGGTGGGGGGTCGGACCCGTTGAGTGGGCGGAATTACTCGGGGTGACCGAGTATCCCCGTTCGCCGAGCCGCTCGGCGGATGCAGTGGGGGAGCCCTTCGCGTGCCACAGACCCGTCGCTAGCGTGGGATCATGCAGTTCGGACTTGATATCGCCCAGCAGCGCGTCCCCTTCGCCGAAGTGATCGACCGCGCCCGGTTCGCTGAAGACCTCGGCTTCACCGGCGTCTGGGGCTTCGACCACTTCGTAGCCATGTATGGCGACCCTCCCGGCGAAGCGTTCGAGGGGATGACCACGCTCGCCGCCCTCGCGACCGCCACGTCGACGGTCCGGCTCGGGCTGATGGTCGCCGGAGTGACCTATCGCCATCCGTCGTTGTTCGCGCATCAGGCCAACACCATCGATCACGCGAGCAACGGACGGCTCGAGATAGGGCTCGGCAATGGCTGGTATGAGGCCGAACACACCGAACTCGGGTTTGACTTCCTCACCACCGGCAAGCGTTTCGATCTGCTCGAAGACCAACTCGAGATCCTCAACCGGTTGATGACCGGCGAGAAGGTCTCCTATGACGGCAAGCGGGTGAGCCTGCAGGATGCCCAGATGTATCCTCCGCCCGTGCAGCGCCCGCGTCCTCCCATCTGGATCGGTGGTGCGGGGCCGAAGCGAACGATGCCCTTGGTCGCCCGGTATGCCGACTATTGGCATGCCCGGCCCGAGCCGATGAAGCAGCGCCTCGACCTGTTGAAGGAACTGTGCGACGCCGAAGGACGCGACGTATCCTCGATCAAACGGGTCACCTCGCTGAGCCTCGACCCCGATCCCGACACGATCCGCCGAACCGTCGATCAGCACATCGCCGATGGCATCGACTATCTCTATTGCGGTTGGCCCGGCGAGGGCCGGGCAGCGATCGAACGCTTCGCCCAACACGTCATGACGACCTGATTGGGCGGCGAACACACCGGGGAGAGGTTTCGTATCCGACTATCCCGGATCGGTGCGGCGCACGCGCCCGCGCCCCGACTTGATCTCACTTCGCCGCTTCTTCGCGGCCAGACGGCGGGCCTGCGATCCGCGCGTTGGCCTGGTCGGACGCCGCGTCGGCGGTTCGGGCGCGAGTGCCTGCCGCAGCAAGTCGGCGAGCCTCTCCCGGGCGGCCGCGCGGTTGCGCAGCTGTGCGCGGTGCTCCGAGGCCACGATCGAGACCTTGCCATGGACCAACTGGTCCGCCAATGCCGCCAGCACCCGCGCCCGCTGGACCTCGGTGAAGGCCGTCGAGGCACCCGGTGCGAACAGCAGCTCCACACGGCTATCGGTCGTATTCACCCCCTGCCCGCCGGGACCTGACGACCGGCTGAATCGCTCGAGCAGCTCCGCCGCCGGGATGAGCAACCCGTCGGGTGCACCCGGTCCCGGGCGTATCACCAGATCGCGCCCGGGTTCGCTCATGCTTCCAGTGTGGTCCATCGGTGCGGGTGGGCCGGATCGCCCTAGGCTGACGCCATGGCCGAGCTCGTCCTGTTCCACCACATCCAGGGCCTTACAGAAGGTGTGCATGGCTTCGCGGAAGCGATACGCGAGGCGGGGCATATCGTGCACGTCCCGGATCTCTTCGGCGGGCACACATTCGCATCGCTCGGCGAGGGCGAGGCCTTCCTGCACTACCTCGGGTTCGATCACATGCGTGACCGGGGGCTCGCAGCCGTGGAGGGATTGCCGAACGACCTGATCTATGCGGGGTTCTCGATGGGCGTCCTGCCCGCGCAGCAGCTGTTCCAGACCCGGCCCGGGGTCCGGGCGGGGATCTTCTATCACGGCTTCGGCCTGCCGTCGTACTTCGGGCAGTGGCCGGCCGGCGTGCCTGTGCAGATCCACGCGATGAACGCCGACCCGATCTTCGTGGGAGAGGGTGATATCGACGCGGCACGGCTCGTGGCCCGGCGCCACCCTGAGGTGGAGCTGCATCTCTATCCCGGCCTGGGCCACCTCTTCACCGACAGTTCCCTGGCCGACTTCGACGAGCAGGCCACGGCCCTCGTTCTGAGCCGGACACTCGCGCTGCTGGAAAGGGTCGCTCCCGTTCAGCCTGAGCGTGCAGCGAGCGAGGCTGCGCTCGGGTTATGAGCCGCATTTTCACCATGAGCTTTGCGTCGGTCTATCCCCTCTATGTGGCGAAGATCGAGAAGAAGGGGCGAACCAAGGCCGAACTCGATCAGGTGATCGAATGGCTCACCGGCTATGACGCCTCAGCCCTGTTGGCCCACCTCGAGGCCGAGACGGTGTTCGAGGACTTCTTCGCCCAGGCGCGGCTCAATCCCCGTGCGTCGGGGATCACCGGAGTGGTGTGCGGGGTCCGGGTGGAGCAGATCGAGGATCCGCTGATGCAGAAGATCCGTTATCTCGACAAACTTGTCGACGAGCTCGCGAAGGGCAAGTCGATGGACAAGATCCTGCGGTCGTGAGGCGCCCTTCTTGGTGTCTATGGCGCCAGAGGCGAGTAAAACCGCCCTCTCAGTGGGGTCGAGGTGGGGGGTCCACCCCGTTGAGTGGGCGGAATTACCCGGGGTGCGCGACTATCCCCTGCGCGGCGCACTGGCGATCACGCGCCGGTCGGACACCGAGTCAGGGGACTTGGCGATAACGGTGTCTAGGATGGAGTCTCCAGTTGGATTGGGGGAGGGGACGACATGGACACCTGGGTGTGGGTTGTCATCGCGGTCGCCGTCATCGTCGTGATCATTCTGATCGCGATCATTGCCACGGGGAAGCGCCGCAAGGAGCACGAGCTGAATCGCCGCCGGGAGCGCGCGAGTGAATTGCGGAGCCAGGGCGAGGAGGAAGAGCTCCAAGCCAAGGAGGCGGCGGCCACAGCCGCCCAGCAGGAGGCCGATGCTCACCGCGCCCGCATGGAGGCCGATCGGCTGACTCGCGAGGCGGATCAGCACTCGGTGGACGCCGATCGTGCCCAGCGCACAGCCCAGGGACATCTCGACGAGGCGTCGCGGCTCGATCCGGATCGGGACCGGGGCCTTGATCGAGATCGAGATCGGGACCGCGATCAGCGGGGTGCGGATGAGCGCCGGACGGGCCGCCGTGTGGCTGACGATCGCGACCGGGCGTTCGTGGATGACGCGAGGGACGACGAGCTGGGCGGGCGTGCACGGGGCGCCACCCGAGCGGATGACGCGCCGCGCCGAGAACTCCGCGATCCGGAGGACCGCTGACTCGGGGATCGCAGACGCCGAGCTAGGTTGTTCGTAGACTCGGCGGATGACGGACCTGCTGAACCACTCCCTGATTGCCGAGCGGTATTTCTTTCCCGGCGGCCGCGCGCCGTCGTCGCGGCTGGACGTCGCCGTTGACGGTGCGACCTTGGCATGCGGGGTCCATCGCGTCGACCCGGCGGGGTGCACCGTGGTCTTCTTCCACGGCAACGGGGAGGTCGTCGCCGACTGGCAGGGCGACCTCGATGCCATGGTCAACGAGATGGGGTGGGACCTGTTCCTCGCGGAATACCGGGGCTATGGCGGGTCCACCGGTGAGCCGTTGCTGGGCCGGTTGCTCGACGACGTCGGCGCCGTCATTGCCGCCGCTGGCCCGCCGGAGAAGCTCGTGGTCATGGGCCGTTCGGTTGGGTCGTTCTTCGCTCTGGAGGCCGTACGCCGATTCCCCACGATTGCGGGTCTGATCCTGGAG
>JAUNRO010000192.1 GCA_030544185.1 Propionibacteriaceae bacterium
CTGGCGGGCAGGTTCGCGCGGGGATACTCGAACGACGGCACACAGCCCTGCAGGTGCAGGTGCGGGGACATGCCCGCCTCCCGCAGATTGGGCACGGGAGCGACCCCCAGCCGGGCACAGACCTCGTTGTAGTGCGCCCGCGCCGCGCCGAACACCCGATCGTCGACGAAGCGCTGCACGGTGCGGTTGCGGTGCCGCCCCGGCGGCCCGGCCATCGGCTTGAGCCCCGCGCCGAACGGCGGGGTGTCCTCATCGCTCCACAGCAGCGGCCCGTCTCCGAACGTGGCCCAGGGCACCCCGCTGACCTGCGCCGCCGGCCGGGCGCCGAGCAGCAGCGTGTCGGACAGGATCGCGTGCGGAGCGGCGTGGTCGATGACCCGCAGCAGCTCGTCGGCCTGGGCGGCCGCCCGGCCGACGATGAGCTCGGCATAGAGCCGCCGGACCGCGGCCACCCCCCGCAGCGCCGACCCCCGGACATAGTGCGCCGCCCGGTCGATCCGATAGTCGCAGGCCGCGGACATCTGCACGGGAACCGCCCCCAGGCCGCGGGCGTGGTCGACGAAGTCGCCACCACACCACCACCACACCTGATGCCCTCGACCGACCAGGTCCGCCACGAACTTGCTCGCGTTGAGGGTGTGCGCCGTGATGGGCGTGCTCGCGATCAGAAAGTTCGTCACCGCGCCGCCCCCGCGGCGAACCGCCCCCGCGCCGCCCGGGCCCGCCGCACCGGCCGGTGCAGGACCCCGGTCAGGGGCACCGACCACCAGTCCTCCCCGGCCACGCCCCAGTCGGCCAGCAGGCGGTTGGCCGCGTGAACGCCGGTGAGGGCGGCCCGTTCCATCAGCGCCACGGGCTCGTCGGTGCGCAGCCAGTCGCCGGCCAGCACGATCCGCGGGTCGGGGGTGGCGACCGTCGGCCGCTCGGCCCACGGTCCGGTGCCGATGAGCGGGCAGTCGTCGGCGACGAGCCATTCCTCGTGGCGCACGCCGGCTGCGGCGAGGTCGGGATAGAGCCGCCCGAGCTGCCGGTGCAATTCCTCGGCCAGACCGTCGGACCCCGCCGCCCGCCCACCGCCGCCGGTGAGCGCTGCCCCGGCGACCGCATAGGCGTGCAGCTCGATCACCGAGCCCCCGTGGGCCTCCCGCCAGGCCTGGGCCGTGGCCTCGAATCGGTCGAGCACCGCCACGTTGTCCAGGGGCCCGAAGCCGCTGGTCCCGATGAAGGCCGGCACCTGTGCCCCAGCGGGCCGGTCGAGCCAGAGCCGCCACACCGCGAACGGCGGCGCGTTGCGCTGGCTGCCCACCGTGCGCACCCAGCCGGCCCAGGCCGAGCCGGTCGCGGGAACAGCGGTGAGCAGGTCCCGGGCCGCGCGCGGGTCGGCGGCCAGGACCACCGCATCGGCGGCGAGGGACCGGTCGGCGGTCTCGACGCGTACGCCGTCGGGCCCGCTGCTGATCCCGGTCACGGTGACGCCCGTCTCCGCTGTGACCCCGAGTCCCCGGAGCCGGTCCACCAACGGGTCCCAAAGGATCGCCGAATAGGCATCGGTGGGCACGTCGAACACCAGGCCCTCGGCGGAGCCCATGAAATAGGTGTGGAACATGCCGACCAGTTCGGCCGCGGAGAAATCGCCGGGATCGGCGAAGAACGAGCGCGCGAACACCTCCAGCGCCAGATGCCGGGCATCGTGGGGAAACCGCAGCCGATCGAGGAAGTCCTGGGCGCTCTCCCCGGCGTACTCCGCGAACGTCTGGGGGAAATCGGTCTGCAGCAGGCTCAGCGCGGCCCGGACATCGACCCGGGCGAGCTGGCGGGCGGGAAAGCTGCGGCTGCGCAGCGCGAACGCGGCGACGCTCCACGGCGGCGTACGCGGGATTCCGCGGAAGGAATCCCTGGGCCCATCCGCCAGTTGCAGCGGATAGTCGCCGATGCTGATGAGGTTCGCCAGGCCCGGATCGGCGCGGCGCAGGATCGAGCGCAGGGTGTAGTACTGGCCGAAGAACGCATGGAAACCCCGGCTCATCGAGCGGCCGTCGGGCAGGTCCCAGGAGCGCACCCGGCCACCCCAGGTCGCCTCGCGCTCGAGCAGGCTCACCCGGACACCGCGTTCGGCGAGGATGAGCGCGGCGCTGATGCCGGCGATGCCGCCACCGACGACGACCACGTGCTGGCCGGCGGCCCGCGCGTGACCGCCGGCGGCGGCGTGCCGGACCGCGCGCGGATCGCGGCCGGGCCGGAAGCGCCTCACCGCGTGCTCCCCGCGTCAGCGCGCGCGCCCGCCCGCTCGTGCGCGCGCTTGGCCCGGATCCACAGGATCAGCGTGAGGGTGACCATCGAGAAGCCGAACCCGAAGTCCTCGATCGGGATGTCCCAGGGCGCCCGGATGCCGGTCGTCTCGTCGGCGTTGTAGAGCACGATCGGCGCGGACAGCTTGGTCAGCCAGCCGTCGACGGGGATCTGGAAACCGAGGACGATCACCATCGACAGCCAATAGACCGGCATCCGGAAAATCCCGGTCCGGAAGACGGCGAGCTCGAGGCCGACGACGACCACGAGTGAGATCAGGGTCAGCAGCGTGTATTCACCCATCGGCTGGCTCCCCACGCAGCTTGGCGAGGATCGTGCCGACGGCCTCGAAGGTGAGCAGCGCACACAGCGGGATGACGATGAAGAAGACCAGCTCCTCGATCGGCATGCCGCCCGGCAGCTCCAGCCCCGTGACCTTGGCCGGGTTGAAGTGCCAGTGCCCGCGCTGGATGCCGACGAGATCCCAAATCGCGAAGATCACGATCACCGGCAGGATCGCCCGCAACACCAGCCGTGGCCGCCGATAGACGCGGGCCCCCAGGAACAACTCCAGCGGAAGGGTGATGAGCAGGCAGAGCCCCATCAGGATCAGGTATTCAAAGGGCACCGAGACGTCCTTTCACACAGTCGATCGTTCGCACCTGTCGCTCACGGATGAGGTCGCCGACCCGCGCGGCGGCGACCGGCACCGAATGGCCCAGCAGGACCACCTCCGGCCGGAGCGCGGCCACGTCCTGCTGGTAGCTGCCACCGACCGCGACCTCGACTCCGAGGGGCGCCAGCCGGGTGGCGGTCTCCGCAACCGCATCGGCGTCCCTGTGCATGGGGGCCCCGAGGACGGCCAGCGCCGGGCTGTGGACCTCGCAGGCCCGGGTCCACTGCGCAGCGGGCAGGTCGGTGCCCAGATGCAGGACGCGGACCCCGCAGCGGCGCAGGCAGGTGGCGAAGGCCAGCATGCCGAGCTCGTGGTGGCTGCCGGCCGGCAGCCCCGTGAGCACATCGATCCCCTCGCCGTTGTCGGCCCCGGCCGCGTCGAACGCAGCGCTCAGCCGGCGCTGGAGGGCCCCGGCGATGGCGTGCTCGCTGGCGACATCCACCTCACCCCTGGCCCAGGCCTCGCCCAGGCGGACCAGTGCCGGCAGCAGCCAGGTGTCCACCACGGCCTCGAAGGATCCCCACGCAAGCCGTTCCTCGAACAGGCGGAGGGCCCGGGCGTGATCGAAGGCCGCTGCGGCCCGGACCAGGTCCTCGCCGACGGCGTGCAGCTCCCGGGTGTGTTCCGCGGCCGCGGATGCCGAGAGGCCCAGGTCGATAAGCCTCTTCATCTCCCGCAGGACCTGGACATCAGCATCAGAATAGAGTCGATAACCAGCGGTCGAGCGCCGCGGGTGCACGATCTGATAGCGGGATTCCCAGGCGCGCACGGTGCTGGTCGACAGCCCGACGAGTTGAGCGACACCCTTGATGGTGAGCATGTGCCCCCTCTCGCAAGCCCGGCACAAACCTTAGACAGATTTATCGCAGAAGACCATCCCCGCGGGATGAGTCCCTGATCCTTCCATAGCATGTGTGTAGAGTTCGTCGAACGTTATGCATCCTTGACCGAGCACGAACGACTCCGCGAAGGAGACCGATGCGAACCGGCACAGCTCTCGGGGCCACCACATCGACCGGTCCGGCGGGCACCATGCCTGCCCTGACCGACAGCCTCGCGGCGGTGCAGGAGCAGTTGCGGGAGAACCTGACGGCCTTGGACGCCCTGTGGCGCAGCCTCGGCGGTCAGCGCAGGGATCCCGTGCTGGAGCTCGATCTGCCGGCCTGGTTGCGCTCGCTCATGGAGGCCGGGGGCAAGCGACTGCGCTCGCGGCTGTGCCATTGGGGCTTCGTGGCCGCCGGTGGCACCATCACCGACCCCGGCTTTCTGGTGATGACGAGCGCGGGGGCCGCGCTGGAGATGCTGCACGAGTTCGCCCTCATCCATGACGACGTCATGGACGAATCCGATCTGCGCCGTGGGCGGCCCGCGGCGCACCGGCAGGCCGCCGCCTGGCACGCCGCCGCCCACGGCCGCGGCTCCGAACCCGGCTTCGGGCGCAATCTGGCCATCCTGCTGGGCGATCTGGCCCTGGTCCAGTCCCAACGCCTGACCGAGCAGTGGCCGCCGGAGCTCCGCGCCACCTGGCACGAGCTGTGCGTCGAGCTGGTGCTCGGGCAGCGAGCCGACCTCACCGGAGCCGCTGCGGGCTGCCGGGAGCGCGTCCGCGCGGAGCAAATCTCCCGGCTGAAGTCGGGGGCCTACACGGTCACCCGGCCTCTTCAGCTCGGCGCCATGGCAGCCGGGGCGCCCGGGTCGGTCCGGGAGATTCTCGCCGTCTATGGCTTCCACACCGGCGCGGCGTTCGCGCTGCGCGACGACATCCTGGGCATCTGGGGCGATCCCGCGGTCACCGGCAAACCGGCCGGTGACGACCTGTCGCAGGCCAAGCCGACGGTGGTGCTGAGCATCGCGGCGGAGCGGCTGGTCGGTGCCGCCGCGGAGGCGTTGGCACGCATCGGCACCGACCGGGCGCAGCCCACCGACGTCGCCCTGTTGCAGACGGCCCTCACCGAAGCCGGCATCCGGGCCGAGGCGGAGGAGATGATCGCTGCCCACGTCGTCTGCGCCCACGCCGTGCTCGAGTCGCCCGAGATCACAGCCGAGGCCACCGTCGGCCTGCGCGAGGTCGCCGAGGCCGTGGCCTGGAGGTCGGCATGAAGGTCGTGGTGATCGGCGCCGGCCTCGCCGGGCTGGCCGCCGCCTGCCACCTCACCGGCGCCGGCCACCAGGTCACGATCATTGAGCGGGAGGCCCATCCCGGCGGGCGGGCCGGCACGCTCACCCAGGACGGTTTCCGCTTCGATACCGGCCCGACGGTGTTCACGATGCCCGCATTCCTCGAACAGGCCCTGGCCGCCGTGGGTGCCGGCGTGGCCACCCACGTGCCGATGCGGCGCCTCGATCCGGCCTATCGGGCGCGCTTCGCCGATGGGTCGG
Organism: Propionibacteriaceae bacterium; assembly: GCA_030544185.1. Next base: position 5,345 of record JAUNRO010000192.1, read on the forward strand.
TGATCGATGTCCGCGCCGGCGTGCCGGCGATGCGCGAGGAGATCGCCCGCACCAGTTCGCCGCGCGATGCGGCCGCCTTCGATGACTTCGTGCGGTGGCTGGAGGACCTCAACGACGTGGAGGTCCCGCACTTCATCGACCGCAACTATGACTCCCCGGCCGGTCTGCTCGCCCGGCCCGCTGCGGCCGCCCGGCTCCTGCGCCTGGGCGCGTTCGGCCGGTTCGGCCGGGTGGTGGAATCCCGCTTCGCCGATCCGCGCCTGCACCGGCTGTTCTCGTTCCAGGCGATGTATGCCGGGCTGGCCCCCGACCGCGCGCTCGCGGTCTATGCGCTGATCACCTATATGGATTCGATCGCGGGGGTGTACGCCCCGGAGGGCGGCATGCACGCCGTTCCGCGGGCGATGGCCGCCGCCGTGACCGCTGCCGGGGCCGAGCTTCACCTGAACCGCACCGTGACCAAGGTGCTGCGGATGCCCAACGGGCAGGTCGGCGGGGTCGAGTGCGCTGACGGAGAGCGGGTGCGGGCCGACGCGGTCGTCTGCACCCTCGACCCGCCGGTCGCGCGGCGGACCGTCCTCGCCGGGCTGAACGTGGCGCAGCCGCGGCGGCGGGAACGGTTCTCTCCCTCCGCCGTGGTTCTGCACCTGGGGGTGCGCGGCTCGGTCGCCGGGGACGTCCGCCATCACAACATCCACTTCGGCGAGGACTGGGCACCGGCCTTTGCCGATCTGCTGGACCGCGGGCGACTCATGGGCGACCCGAGCCGGATGGTGTGCGTGCCCTCGCTCGACGATCCGGGGGCCGCACCGCCCGGGCACGCCACGCTCTATGTCCTGGAGCCGGTGCCCAACCTCGACGCCAGCCGGATCGACTGGGT
>JAUNRO010000193.1 GCA_030544185.1 Propionibacteriaceae bacterium
CGGCCGAGGACGAACGCCTGCGCCGCTGGCGACTGCTGCTGGGCGCCGACCCGGCGGACAAGGCCGAGGTCGACGGCGAGAGCGGTGTCGAGCTGGACGCGGACGACCGGATCGTCGACCGGGCGCTCGCGGCGCTCTATGACCGCGAGACCCCCGAGGGCGAGGGAAAATAGAGCTCGGCCGGGCTCGGCGCATCGGCGCCGCGGGTCACGAAGTGGCTGGCCGATATCCGCACCCATTTCCCGTCCTCGGTCGTGCAGGTGATCCAAAGCGATGCGCTGGAGCGGCTCGACCTCGCCACCTTGTTGCAGGAGCCGGAGTTCCTGGACGCGGTCGAGCCCGACATCCATCTCGCGAGCCTGCTGGCGCAGCTGTCGGAGGTGCTGCCCGAGCGGGCTCGGGCCTCGGCGCGGCGCGTGGTCCGCGCCGTGATCGAGGAGATCGAGCGCCGGATCAAGCAGCGGACGATCGCGACGGTGTCGTCGGCGATCAATCGTGCGGACCGGACGCGGCGCCCGCGCCCGTCCGACATCGACTGGAACCGCACGATCGCGGCCAACCTGCGCCACTATCTCCCCGAGCACCGCACGGTCGTGCCACACCGTCTGGTCGGCCACGGCCGCCGCCGGACCGGGGTCCAGCGGGAGGTGATCGTGGCGCTCGACCAGTCGGGCTCGATGGCGGAGTCGGTGGTGTTCGGGGCCATCTTCGCCGCGGTGCTGGCGACGATGCCGAGCCTGCGGACTCACCTGGTGGTCTTCGACACCGCCGTGGTCGATCTCACCGAGCTGCTCGACGATCCGATCGATCTGATCTTCGCGACCCAGCTCGGGGGCGGCACCGACATCAACGCCGCGGTGACCTATTGCAGCCAGCTCGTCACGCGCCCGCGCGACACGATCCTGGTGCTGGTCTCCGATCTGTTCGAGGGCGGTGACCGAGCGGCGCTCATCCGGCGGGTGCGCGCGCTGCACACCTCCGGTGTGGCGGTGCTCGCATTGCTGGCCCTCGACGACTCGGGCGCGCCGGTGTTCGATCACGACCTCGCCGGGGCGCTCGCGGAGCTGGGGATCGCGGCGTTCGCGTGCACGCCGGACGTGTTCCCCGAGGTCCTGGAGACCGCGATCAACGGGGGTGACCTGCGGGAGTGGTCCCAGGCGTACGCCGCGCAGGAAGCCCAGCAGCCCTGACGCCCGGGCTCAGAACCGGACCGAGATCCGCAATCCGTCGTCGTGAATCGGCATGGTCAGATCGCCGTGCTCGACCTGCAGCCGGCGGCAGTCGGCCTGATAGGGGAGCAGGAGGTGGCCGGGACCCTTGGCGAGCGCGTCATACATGGCGCTGACGTCGGCGAGCAGCGCCGCCACCTGCTCATCGGGAAGCCGGGCGATGGTGGGGCGGCGGCGAACCATTGTGAGCAACTCGTCACGGGTGATGGGGATCCAGTGCCGGAACGTGCGCCGCTCGATGTCGGGAAAATAGGCCGATCCCTCGAGGGCAGCGAGCGTCTCCTGTCCATAGGCGCCGACCATCGCGGTCGGATCGTCCTCCTGGATGCGCCGGGCCAGCCGCTTCACCCAGGGCACGGTGTCGTCGCGGCTGGTGAACACGACCGCGAGATGACCGCCCATGCGCAGGACGCGCGCGAACTCCGACAGCGCCAGGCCCGGGGCGAAATGCGTGACCGATTCCTGCACGGTCACCACGTCGAAGCGAAAGCTGCGCAGCGGCAGGGACTCCGCCTGGGCCACGCAGGCGAGCGCAGTGGGCACGCGCTCGGCGATCCGGCGGACATGGTCGAGGTTGCTGTCGACGGTGGTGACGCGGTGACCGGCGTCCGCGAGCAGGGCCGCGAGCCGGCCGTCGCCGGACCCGACATCGAGCACCGTGCGCCGACCGCCCCCGGTGAGCCACTCCACCGCCGCGGCGGGATAGATGGAGCGGGGGCTGGTCATGCTGCACACTCTAGGCGTGACCGACCCACTCCTTGAGCTTTCGCGCCTGACTGGCGTGCCGTCCGCGATCGCCGCCGCGCGGGCCGCTGCGGACACGATCCTGCGTGATCGTGGCACCCGCGCGGTGCCCGCCGAGATGTCCGCACGCGCCCTGCTGGCAGGCGCCCGGGCGAGCGCCGCGATCGAGGGCGCGGCTTGGGAGCCGGGGGCGATCCGGCTGTCGACCGAGCTGCTGGATCTGGCGCCGCTGATCCGGCGTACGCCCGGGCAGGCGCTCGCCCGCGCCCACGTCCTGCTCGCTGCGGAACTCGTCGCGGACGACGCGCTCGGCAAGGTGACCGCCGACGATCCGGCCCGCCTGCAGGGCGTGGTGGAGCTGCTGAGGATGCCGACCGAGGCGCCGGCGTTGGTGGTGGCGGCGATCGCGCACGCCGAGGTCGCGCTGCTGGCCGCGCCGGGGGGCGGGCACGGGGTGCTGGCCCGGGCGGTGGAGCATCTGGTGCTGATCGAGGCCGGGGTCGACCCGCGGGCGGTGCTGGTGATCGAGGAGGGGCATCGGGCCGCGGGTGGCGCCTATGCGGCGCGGCTGCAGGCCTATGTGACGGGCACCCAGACCGGCGTACGCGAATGGATCCTGCATTGCGCCCAAGCCCTCACCCACGGGGCGGAGGTATCCCCGCTCGGTGCGGCCCGGCGCTTCCGCAGCGCGGATCTCTGACGGCCGAGCGCTGGGGAATTTTCGGCCCGGACAAGGAACGAGGCACCTGACCCAACAGGATCAGGTGCCTGCGCCACGTCGATTCGGATGACCAAGCGTGCATCTCCGCTACGTCGGCCCGGGCAAGCCCTGGGACTCGACAACCCCAAGATGGTTAGGTCGCCGCGTGGGTATCCGATCGCCGTGTTCAAAAGGATTCCTTTCATCATTTGTACGTCAGAACGCCCCGAATTGGAAGGGCCTGACGCTGTGAAATGGCCCACTGCGTTTGTCCACAGGCGCGCCGGGATCTCGGTTGTCCACAGGAGGCGCCGCCGAGGTGAACCGATTTCGCCTCGACCACGCACTGTGCAGGCATGGAGACGACGACAGGAACAGATCCCACCGTGCTGGTGACGGGATCGGCAGAGATCCGCGAACGCGTGCTGGCCGCAGCCGCCACGGCCGGGACGGAGGTGGCGCTCGCGCGGGACGCGGGGGAACTGGCGGCCGGGCCGGCACCCGGGACGCTGCTGGTGGGCGCGGATCAGGTGGCGCTGGTGGCCCGGAGCCCGCTGCTGGGCAAGGTGCGTGCGCACCTGGTCGGGCTGGCAGAGGACCGGGATCGGCTGTGCGAGTGGTCCGCGGCGCTGGGGGCGGCGGTGATCGTCCTGCCGGACGGCGCCCGCTGGCTGGCGCACGCGCTCTCCGGCGGGGGGGCCGGGGTGCGGGGGACGACGATCGGGCTGGTCGGCGCTTCGGGCGGGCTTGGCACGTCCTCGCTAGCCGCGGGATTGGCCCGGGGTGCCGCGGACCGTGGCCACCGGGTGGCGCTGGTCGATCTGGACCCCGGCGGTGGAGGGCTCGATCTGCTGCTGGGCCTCGAGACCGAGCCCGGCTGGCGGTGGCCGAGCCTGGCGAGTGCTGACGGGTTCCTCGGCGATCTGCACGACCACCTGCCGCGCCAGGACGCCCTGGCGGTGCTCAGCCACGACCGGGACGGCCCGCGCGGGCCGACCGTGGCCGCGGCGGTTGCGGTGCTGCGGTCCCTCGCCCGGAGCCACGACCTGGTGCTGCTGGATGCCGGCGCGCGGCCGGGAACGGTGGAGCTCGAGGCGATGCGCAGCGCCGATGGTGGGCTGATGCTGTGCGCAGGGGACGTGCGCGGTCTGGCCGCCGCCACCGCGCAGTTGCGCGTCCTGGACCCACGGGTGCCGCTGGCGGTCGTGCTCAGCCGGGCGCGGCGCCCGGGCGGACTGGGTCGCGATGTCGTCTCCCGCGCGCTCGGCGTATCGGTCGCAGCGACCCTGCCGGCCGACAAGTCGGTCGCGGCGGGCGCCGACCGGGGAGAGCCGCCGGGCCGCACCGCGGGGCGGGCCTGGCGCCGCTGCCGGGACCGGCTGCTCGACGGGATGCTGGAGGAGCGGCCATGACGGTGGCGGATCTCGATCGGATCCGGGACGAGCTCGTGCGGCTCGGGCGGACGCACAACGCCGCTGACGTGGCCCGCGCCATGCGCGACCTCGGCTTCCCCGTGAGCGAGGCGGCCCTGCGCGACACGGTGACGGCGCTGCGCCGGGAGTCCGTGGGCGCGGGGTTGTTGGAACCGCTGCTCGCCCTGCCCGGCGTCACCGATGTCGTGGTCAACGGTGCCGATCGGGTGTTCCTCGACCGTGGTGCGGGGCTGGAGGACGCGGGGGTGCGGTTCGGTTCGGAGGACGAAGTGCGCCGGCTGGCTGCCCGGCTGGCCGCCTCGGTCGGGCGCCGGCTCGATGACGGGGCGCCGTTCGTCGATGCGCGGCTTGCCGATGGCACCCGGCTGCACGCGATCCTCGCGCCGCTGGCGGCGCCCGGGACGTGTCTGTCGCTGCGCGTTCCGGCGCGGCGCAGGTTCTCTCTCGATGACTGGGTCGCGGCCGGCTCGTTGTCGGCCGAAGGTGCGGAATTGCTCGCGGAGCTCGTTCGCGCCAAGGTGGCGTACCTCATCTCCGGAGGCACCGGCACCGGCAAGACCACGTTGCTCGCCGCGCTCCTGAGCTGCGTCCCGCCGGCCGAACGCCTGCTCATCGTCGAGGATTCCCGCGAGCTCGACCCCGGTCACCCTCACTGCGTGCGGCTGGAGGCACGCAGCGCGAACGCCGAGGGTTCGGGGCGGGTCACGCTGACGGATCTCGTGCGCCAGGCCCTGCGCATGCGCCCGGACCGCATCGTGCTCGGGGAGGTGCGCGGCGGGGAACTGACGGACCTGCTCATGGCGCTCAACACCGGACACGAGGGTGGGTGCGGGACCGTGCACGCCAACTCGGCCGCCGATGTGCCCGCCCGGTTGGCGGCGCTGGGCGCGCTGGGCGGCTGGAGCCCGGAAGCGTTGCGGGCCCAGATCGCGGCGGCCCTCCGGATCGTGATTCACCTCACCCGCGACCTCGTCGACGGGCGGTTGCGGCGCCGGGTGGAGGGGATCCATCTGCTCTCGGTCAGGCCGGACCGGGTGGTGACCACGCCGGCCGTGAGCTTCGCCCCCGACGGCAGTGTGCGGGCGGGGCCCGGCCTGGCCGACCTGCGCGGGATGTGCGCCCGATGAGCGCGCTGGCCGTGGTGTGCGCGGGGCTCGCGGCGTGGTGGGCCCTCGGGCCCCGCCGTGTCCTGCCCGGGCCCGTGGCTGCGCCGTCTCGTGCGCGGTGGGAGCGCTGGTGGCTGCCCGGGCTGGCGGTGCTCGGTCTGGTTCTGGTGTGGACGGTGGGGGGCCCACGCTTCGGGGTGCCGGTGGCCGCGATGGTAGCCGTCGTGCTCACGATCGCGCGGGTTCTGGTCCTGCGTGAACGCCGCCGTCGCGGGCGGCGGGCCGCGGTGGAGGTCGCCCGGGCCTGCACGGTCCTGGCCGCGGAGCTGGAGCTCGGGCGTGTCCCCGCGACCGCGCTGACCGCGGCCGCCGAGGACTGTCCGGTGCTGGTCCCGGCCGCGGCCGCCGTGCGGATCGGTGGGGACGCCGTGCAGACGTGGCGGCGCCAGGGCACCGAGCCCGGGCACGCGGGCCTGCTTGTGCTCGCCCGGGCCTGGCAGGTGGTCACGGTGACGGGGGCTCCGCTCGCGCCCGCGCTGGCGACGGTCGCCGCAGCCCTGGGGTCCGATGAGGAAGTCGACCGGATGGTCGCCGGCGAGCTGGCGGCACCCCGCCTGACCGGTGTGCTGCTCGGGGTGCTGCCGCTGGCGGGATTGGGATTGGGGTACGCCATCGGCGGCGATCCGGTCGGGTTCCTGCTCGGCACTCCCGTCGGGTGGGTCTGCCTGGTCGGTGGCTCGGCCCTCGCGTGCGCCGGGGTGCTGTGGACCGAACACTTGGCGGGCCAGGCTGAACGGAGATCGCCATGACTCTGCTGGCGTTGTTCTGCGCTGCGGTCGCTGCGGCATTGGCCGTTCCCGCACCACGCCGACCGGTCCCCGCCCGGGCGCGGAGCCCGCAGGTGCCCGGCTGGCTCCGGCCCCGGGCCGGGGCATTGCCGTCTCGCACCCGATGGGTCCTGGGCGGCTGCCTGGGGCTGGTCGCATACCTGTTGATCGAACCGAGC
>JAUNRO010000194.1 GCA_030544185.1 Propionibacteriaceae bacterium
CCCCGAACGTGCCCGCGCGCAGAACGGACCCGTTCGCACTGACGAACGCGAGCCGGTCCGCACCGGCGCTCACCGCGAGCGCCTCGATGCCCCCCTGCGAACCGAGTGGTCCCGGCACTGCCTGCGTTTGACCGCCGAGCGCGGGATCGGTGATCATGACCAAACCTCCGGACGTGGCACCGAACACCTGCACGGTCCGCTGGTCCGGGCTGGGATCGAGCCGCGTGAACGCCTGGATCCGCACGACTCCGTCCTCGGCCTCCGGGACCGCATAGGGCGCACCGTTGATGAGAAAGCGGACTCCGGTCACGCCCTCCAACTGGCCCAGCGTCCAGGTGACCTGTCCGGCCATGCGAGAACGCTGCTCCTCCGCCAAGCCCCCCACCGCCTCGTTGAGCGACACCTCGACCACGCCCATTTCGTCGATGAAGGCCGACTGCACGTTGAGTCGCGCCTGCGCCGGCATCGCCGTCACCACCGCGGGGGTCAGCCAGTCGGTCGGGCCCCGCAGGAGGGCTTGCAGCAGCGCGGTCGGCGTCTGATTGCCCGTGGGCAGGAAGACGGGGTCCGCGACGACGCTGGTCCACGTCGGGTCGAAGAAATAGATGTTGACCATGCGATAGAACTTCTCGAACAGATAGTGCGAGACGAGCAACCCCTCCGGTGGGTTGCCGATGCGCCACTCCCCATCGGCATCGCGGACGACCATGAAGTCGTGGACCAACTGGTCCGCGCTGGACTGGTATGAGCCGTCCGCCCCGAGCCGGCCCCGCAAAGGTGCTTCGAGTCGCGCACTCTCGGGGGTCGAGCTGACACCGTAGCCGTCCTCATAGACCGTCACCCCGCTCTCGGGGCGCCAGCTCTCGCGCTGCTCCGAGGCCAGATAGAGCCGGGCGACCGCATAGTCCTGCTGATAGTTCGCCATTGCCTGCAAGAAGCCCTCCACCACGGTGCGGGGCGACGCCCCCGGCTCCGGTGGCTCGGCGGCCACCTCCACCGAGACCTCCGGCACCCGGCCTCGTCCCGCAGCCGGATCGACCGGCCCCGTGGTGGGAATCCGCGTGCATCCGCTCACCAGCACCAGGACCAGCGCCGCCCAGATCAGGATTGCTCGCCTCTTGCGCATCAGTCGTCCTCCTGGCCGGTGGTGATGGCCAACGGCTCCCCAGACTCGCCGACCTCCTGTGTCTCGCTGAGGTCGCGCGGGATGACCGGGAGCGGCGAGATCTCCAGCACGGTGCCGGCCGTGCGCGGCAGCGTCAGCCGGAACTGCGCCCCCTGCTGCGGCCGGCCCCAGGCGTTGAGCCAGCCGCCGTGCAACCGGGCGTCCTCCATGGCGATCGACAGGCCCAGGCCGGTGCCCCCGATCGTCCGGTTGCGCGCCGGGTCAGCGCGCCAGAACCGGTGGAACACCTGCTTCACGTGGTTCGCCTCGAAGCCGACGCCATGGTCGCGGACCCCCACGGCCACCGCCTTCTCATCGCCCGCGATCAGGATGTCGATCGGCCGGCCCTCCCCGTGCTCGATGGCATTGGTGATGAGGTTGCGCAGGATCCGCCGGACCCGTCGCACATCGATCTCCGCTGTCGTCGGGCCCGTCGAGGAGATGCGCAGCACCGTGCCCGTGCGGTCGGCCACCGGCTGCTGTGCGTCGACCTCGCTGACCACCACCTCATGCAGGTCGGCGACCTCACGCGTCAGCTCGGCAGCACCGGCGTCGAACCGTGAGATCTCCAACAAGTCGCCCAGCAGCGACTCGAAGCGGTCCAGCTCGTGCTGCAACAGCTCGACCGCGCGTTGCTCCATCGGCTCGAACTCATCGCGCGAATCGTGCAGCATCTCGGCGGCCATGCGGACGGTGGTCAGCGGAGTCCGCAACTCATGGGACACGTCGGAGACGAAACGCTGCTGGACGCGGGAGAGCTCCTCGAGCTGGGAGATCTGTTTGTGCAGTTCCGCGGCCATATTGTTCATCGTCATGCCGAGGGACGCCAGATCGTCGCTGCCGCGCACCGTCATCCGGTCCTCCAGATGACCGGAGGTGATGCGCTCCGCCTGCAGGCGAGCCTCGCGGATGGGGGCGACGACCTGTCGCGACACCAGCGCCGCAATGATCGCAAGCAACAGGATGAGCAGGAACCCGGTGCTGATCGCCGCCCGCTCGAGCACCTCCAGCGTCTGCTGTTCCTGGCTGAGCGGGAAGATCAGATAGATGGGATAACGGGTCAGGGCCGGGGTTTCGAGACTCGCGCCGATCGCCAGACCTGGCTCCGGAGCGCCCTCGGCGTACACCACCTCGGTCGGTGTCACCCACAAGCGACCGTCCGCTGCCGCGGTGACCTGTTCCCGCAACGACACCGGGATCGACGCCGGGAGCACACCGCCGGAGCGGATATCGGAGACGGGGCCCTGGACGATCACCTGATATTGGCCGGACACCGCGCCACGGTTCGCGACCTCGAAGGTCAGCTGGGTCAGCAGATCGTTGACCGACGTCGTGCTGATGTCTGCGGCGCGCAACTGACGCTGCGCTGTGTCAATGGCGACCGAGGCCTCGGCCACGGCGGCACGCCGCTTGCCGCTCAGCACACCGGCCGTGGCCTGCTCCAGCAACAACAGCCCGCCGAGGGTGATGACCAGGACCGAGGCCACGAGCGTGCTGCCCACCACCCGCACGGGCAGGGAGCCCCACCACAGCCGTGAGGGGGCGGAGAGGATCCGGCGCAGCCAGCCGCGCCAGCGGGGCTCAGGCAAGCTCTCCGGCCTTGTAGCCGATCCCCCGCACCGTCACCACGATCTTCGGCCGTTCGGGGTCGAGCTCGATCTTCGACCGGAGTCGCTGCACGTGCACATTGACCAGCCGGGTGTCCGCGGCGTGGCGATAGCCCCACACCTCCTCGAGGAGGGTCTCGCGGCTGAACACCTGCTTGGGTTTGCGGGCGAGCGCCAGCAACAGGTCGAATTCCAGCGGCGTCAGCGGAATCGCCGTCGACCCCCGTTTGACCGAATGGCCCTCGACCGAAATGGTCAGGTCCCCGATGCGGAGCAGGTCGCCGTCGCCCGATTCCGCCAGCCGCCGCAACCGCGTGCGGATCCGGGCCACGAGCTCCTTGGCCTTGAACGGCTTCGGCACGTAGTCGTCGGCGCCGGCCTCCAACCCCTGGACCACGTCGACCGTGTCCGAGCGGGCGGTGAGCATCACGATCGGGACGCCGGACTCCGCGCGGATATCGCGACAGATCGCAACGCCGTCCCGCCCCGGCAGCATCAGATCGAGCAGAACCAGGTCGGGATGGCTGTCACGAAACGCCTGCAGCGCCTCATCACCGTGACCGCACCAGTCGGTCTCGAATCCCTCCTGGCGAAGCACGATCTGCAGCATCTCGGCTAGTGCCGCGTCATCGTCGACGACCAGAATGCGGGCATTCGGCTTATCCGTCACCGGCCCCTCCCCTCGATTGGCTCCCGGTTATCCTAAGCCCGAGTACGCCTGGGCCCGGCGACCCTCGGCCCGTGTCCGCCGGGACCGGACGGCAAAACCTCAGTTGTCGTCGGGCCGGTCGGTCCAGGTGGAATAGAGCGCCGTGTCGAGTTCCTGGCGCCGCAGCACCCGTTGCCACAGATCGGTCTGGTCCACCCCGAAGATGTCGTCATGGCGGGCCCGGGCCACGAACCACGCGTCGCGGGCGAGCTCGACGTCGAGCTGACCGGGCGCCCACCCCGCGTACCCAGCGAAAATCCGCATCGCATCGAATGCGCCGGCGACCAGTTCGACCGGCGTATCCAGGTGCAGCAACCCGACCGAGTCGAACAACCGGCGCCAGCCCGGTGGCTCCTCGTCCCCGCCGACGCTGGCGAGGCAGATGGCCCCGTTGGGCGACACGGGGCCGCCGTCGAAGAGCACCCGGGGATCGGAGACCACGCCCTCCCATCCGGGCAGCACGGAGCCGAGCTGCAGATCGGAGTGTCGATTGAGGACCACCCCGAGGATCCCACTGGCGTCGGCATCGAGGATCAGCACGACGGTGAAATCGAAGACGCCGTCGCGCAGGACCACATGGGAGATCAGCAGATCGCCGGGGCTGACCGGGGTCATCAGCGCCTCACCATCCGACCCGGCGCCCGCGGCGGTCGGTCCGCGATCCGCAGCCCCGGGTCTCGTTCCACACACCGTGCACCTTATCGAGCGACAGCACGACCCTTGACCGAAGGCGCGGACGCCGGGGATTATTTGTTGAACCTTCAACGTTAGGTCCGACATGACACGTCAGCCCACCGTCTTCCTCAGCCACGGCGCCCCGCCGCTGGCTGACGATCCGCTCTGGACGCGCGAGCTCGCGGACTGGTCGGCCCGACTGCCGCGTCCGGAGAGCATCCTCATGGTCTCCGCGCACTGGGAGGCCCGGCCTGCGCAGGTCTCGGCCCACCGGGAGGCCCGGCCGCTGGTCTATGACTTCTGGGGATTCCCGGAGCGCTATTACACCGTGACTTATCCCGCGCCGCTGGCCCCGACGCTGGCCGACGACGTGACCGCTCTCCTCGGCCATGCCGAAGTCGCCGCCGACCACGAGCGGGGACTCGACCACGGGGCATACGTCCCTCTGGTCGAGATGTTTCCCCGCGCCGACGTGCCCGTCCTCCAGCTCTCGCTGCCGACACTGGCGCCGCAGGAGTTGTTCGACCTGGGGCGGCGCCTCGCACCGCTGCGCGACTCCGGGACGCTGATCATCGGTTCGGGGTTCACCACCCACAACCTGCGTTGGTTCAACCCCCGCCAGCCGGCGGACGCACCGGCGCCGGCGGCGTCGGTGGAGTTCGACCAGTGGGCGGCCGAGACCGTGGCCGCTCGCGACGTCGACGCGCTGCTGAACTTCGCCGAGATCGCTCCGGCGGCCACCGAGGCCCATCCGCGCACCGAGCACTGGGCTCCGCTCTATGTGGCGCTGGGCGCGGCCGATTCCGGCACGGGTACGCCCAGGTCGGTGATCGACGGGTTCTGGTTCGGGCTCTCGAAGCGCTCCTGGCAGTTCGAATGACGCGCGCGGCTGGCGCCGTCGGACCATCGGTTCCGCCGTCGGACAGGCGCGCCTGGATCCTCGCCGGCAACCGGGCGTACACCAGACATCAGGGCCCCGACCGTTGCTGGCCGGCGCCCTGATGCGTTCCACAGGGCTTGGTCGCCGACGATGACTACGACCTGATTCTTGCCGCATTGGAAGTCCTGCAAGCGCTGACGCGACTGCCCGAGAAGGTCGCGACGGCCGCGATCGAGTTCATCTACGGAGCGCTGGCAGAGAATCCGCAACGTGTCGGCAAGGCCTTGCGCTTCGAACTCGAAGGCCTGCACAGCGCCCGGCGTGGGAGCTACCGCATCATCTGCCGGATCACCGAAGTCGTGACGATCGCAGCCATCGAGCACCGCGCAGACGTCTACCGCTGAACACGGAACCAGAGAGAGAAGTTCCCCCAGCCTGCCCACGACCGCAAGGCTCATCAACGATCTGCGCTGGCTCGACGTCCCCCTCCACGACGTTCGCGACATCGTCACTGACCCCTCCTCGGACCGAGCGCGGGTGTTGCTCGAGACACACGCCGACCGCCTCGTTCGCACCCGCAACCATCTCGATCAGCAGATCGCCCAATGCAGCGCCTACGCCCCGCCGACTACGACGGCTACCTGTTCGGCGACTACGGCCAGCCAGGCTTCTTCCTGCTACTTCTCGTCGACGACACCGACTTCGACTGTCCCGGACGCAGCACCCTCGGCCTGCTCGTGCCCGACCTCGACACCTCCCACCACCAAGCTCTCGCAGCCGGGGCGACCGAAACAGTACCGATCACCGACACCGAAGGAATGCCCCGCGCCAGTGCAGTCACTGATTTCGACGGCAACTGGATCTGGCTCTACCAGGGATAACGCCTCACTGCCCTATGGCCCCGCACGCCCGACTCTCGGCAGGTGCGAGCACGACAGGCAGGTGCTGGCGAAGCCATCAGGTCCCCACCCCAGGATCATTGAGGCGGCATGAGGAAAACCCCTGCCAGCGAGCTGGCAGGGGCCACAGGGGTGGAACTCAGGGCCCATGTGTTGAACTCCTGGCCTTCAACGCGCATCTCCTACTGCACACAGAGAACCGCGACCATTGACCTACCACGAGGTCGCACGTACAGTTTTACGTACAGGAGGCCCTCCATGAAGACGTTCA
>JAUNRO010000195.1:0-5224 GCA_030544185.1 Propionibacteriaceae bacterium
CGCAGAACGCGTCGCTCGGTGCCGAGGTCCGCCACCCCGACCCAGCGGCGGCCGGGGTTGTGGGACAGCGTGGCGACGTCGGCGTGGACAATGCGCCCACGATGCTCGACACCCTGCGGCCGGCTCGAACGCCGGACGGGCCAGCGGATCTGCGACGGCCCACTGTCGGGATGCAGGCCGGCAAGTCCCCGCAGCCAGCGGTCGGCGGCGGCGGTGGTGAAGATCATGCGCTGGTCGGGCAGCTCGCAAGCGGGCAGACCCAGCCCGGTGGCGACGGCCAGATCCTTGTGCCGCTTCGTCCGCCACGGTTGGTCCGCGAGCACCCGGGCGAGCAGCCACGGGCCCCGCCCCGCCGTCGGGCGCAGCACGGCGGTCACCGACGCGCCCGGTTTGATGCGCAGCCGATCGAGGAGATGGGGTTCCACACCGAGGGCACCGAGCCTGTCCTCCAGGCGAGGCGGATCGAGCAGGAGGCCCAGCCCGGGCAGGTCCGGGTGTCTGGCGGCCACGGCCGCGTCGTCGATCATCGGTGTCCTCCGGTGGTCGTCAGCGCTCTGCTCACGCGAGCGCCTGGTCGGTGGTCGGGATCGCCACCCGGCCGGCCGCGGTCGACGAAGGTGCCGTCCCGCAACTCGACGACCCGGTCGGCCATGTCGAGCAGATCGTGATCGTGGGTGACCAGGATCGTCGTGCGGCCCTCCGCCAACCTTCGCAGGGCCGCGACGACCTCGACCCGGTTGTGCTCGTCCAGCCCGGTGGTGGGCTCGTCGAGCAACAGGAGCCGGGGTTCGCGCAGCAGCGCGCGGGCGATCGCGAGTCGCTGTCGCTGCCCGCCGGACAGCGTCGAGCCCTTCTCGGAGACCTGCTGGTGGATGCCGAGGTCGCTGCGATCCACCAGCGATCCGAGTGCGGCCTCGCGCAGCGCCCATTCGACCTGCTCATCGGTGGCGTCGAGCCGGCCGAGCCGCACGTTGTCGGCCAGGTCTCCGGCGAAGATCATCGACTCCTGCAGCACCACGGCGCAGGCTTCGCGCAGCGAGGCCAGGGTGACGTTCTCCACCGCGTGCCCGTCGAGCCTGATCTGCCCCTCGCGGGGTTCGTGGAAGCGCAGCAAGAGGTTGAAGAGCGTGGACTTGCCCGCACCGCTGGGCCCGACGATGGCCACTCGCTCACCGGCGCGGATGCGCAGATCGGCGTCGATGAGCACCGGCGGACCCGAACCGTAGCCGAACGTCACCCCGCGCAGGTCCACGGCCCCGCTCGCGCCACCCCACCGCCGCGGGGGCAGCGGGCGAGCCCAAGACCGGTCCTCGACCGGGGTCGCCTCGGCCAGCGTGTCGGCGATGCGCTCCCCGGAGGCGGCGGCGCGGGCGATCCGACCCGCGTGTTTGGCCAGGTCGCGCAGCGGTTTGAAGGTGGTCTTCAGATACGTGATGAAGACCACGAGTTCGCCTGGGGTGATGGCGCCTCGCAGGACGCGCCAGCCGCCGAACGCGAGCACGATCCCGGTGGCGAGCCCGACGAGCAGATCGGTGCGCCGCTCCAGCCCGGCGCTGAGGCGCTTGGCCTTGACCCCGTCCTTGAGACCTTTGACGTTGGCGTCGGCGAACCGCCGTCCCAGATGCCCGCCGAGCTCGTAGGTCTGCACGGTCTGCACCGCCGCGAAGGCCTCCCCCGCATCGCCCGCGAGCTCACCCTCCCGCTTGCGCTGCTCCCGGGAGGCCGAGGTGATCTTCGAGCCGGCGAAGCGACCGGAGGCGAGGATCAGCGGCAGGACGCACAGCACGACGAGGGCGAGGATCGGGTCGAGCACGAGCACCACCACGATCATGCCGGCCACCGTCAAGAGGTTGGCGAGCATCGGTAGACCGGCGGTGACCCCGGCCTCCTGGACCCGGCCGACGTCGCTGACCACACGGGTGACGAGGTCGCCGGAGCGCATGCGCTGGTGGAACGACAGGTTGGCCCCGAGGAGTCGCTGATGCACGTGGGCGCGCAGCCGGGTCGTCACCTGGGCTCCGACGTTCGCGAAGGCGACGGTGGACAGGTAGGCGGCGCCGGCTCGAAGTGCGGCGATGAGCACCACCGCGACGCCGGCGCCGATGAGCAGCCGCGTCACGCCACCTTCGACCGGTCGGCCGACCACCGCGGGGATGACCCCATCGAGCACCCAACTCACCGGCCAGGGCTCCAGGAGCCGCGCGGCGACCTCGGCGAGCACGGCGAGGACGCCGAGGAGGGCGAGCTTGCCGGATCCACGAAAGTGCGGCCGCAGGATCTCGAGGGTGCGCCTGAGGGCATCCGGGCGAATGCGGTCCTTGTTCCGGCTCATCCGACGGCCACCCGCTCGACCTCGGGGGCGGTGGGCCCGGTCTCGGTGGGCAGCTCACGCTCGACGCCTCGGTCGAGCTGCCCCAACACCCGGTCGACCACGGCCTGCCACGTGAACCGGCAGGCAGCGGGACAGGGCGGAGGCGGCGCCGAGGCGGGCGCGTCGGGCGGGGTCCTGCGCCAGGTCGCCCAGCTCGCGCACGAGGGCATCGACGTCTCCGGGCTGGACGAAGGCGACCTCGTCCTGGCCGAGGAGATCGGGGAGGTCGGCGATCGCCGAGGTGACGGTCGGCAGGCCCGCCCCGAGGTACTCGATGACCTTGAGCGGCGAGAAGTACGCATCGCCGGCCGGATACGGTGCGCACGCGATGTCCGCCCGGGCCAGGATGCCCGGGATCGCGTCGTGCTCCACGGACCCGGTCGTCTCGACCTCGACGCCGGCCGCGCGGGCCGTCTCCACGGTCTGCGCCAGCCTCGGCCCGTCACCGACGAGCAGGAGCCGGATGGGCGTGCCGGCCTCCTGCAGCCGTCCCGCTGCCTGCACGAGCAGGTCGGGTGCGTGCCAGGGCCGGAAGGTGCCGACGAAGACGACCGTCGGGGCCTTCGCTCCGGAGCCGGTCGCGACCGTGAACCGGCCGGTGTCGACGCCGTTGCCGACGGTCTCGACCGCCCTGCCCGAGAGCTGCCGGGCCCAGTGGGCCACCGGCTCGCTGACGGCGTAGGCGTAGTCGGCGGCACGCAGCGCGCGCACGGTCATGGCCGTGGCGGTCTCGGCGTCGACGAGCACCCGGTGGGTGCGCTGCTCCTCGACGAGCGGGGCGTTGATCTCCAGCACGGTCCGAGCCCCGGCGGCGCAGGCCTGCTCCACCACGGCGGCGCTCCACAGGCCGTAGCGCTGATAGACCAGCGGTGCCGGATCCTGCGGATGCGCGGCTCTGGCGCCCGCGACGAGCCCGGCGACGATCCCGGCGGCCTGGGTGTCCAGTTCCTGCAGCGCCCGCTCGGCCGCGGCCGGGGAGTCCGCCTTCGGGCGGCCGAGTTCGATGGTGACGACGTCGTCCAGCCCGGCCGGTACCGGCCCCCCCAGCCGCGCGGCGCTGAGCGTGACCCGACGGGCCCGCCGGCGTAGCTCCCGCAGCACCTCCTGCACGTGCGCCGAGCCGCCCTTGCGACCGAACGCCGGGACGCCCGGATCGGTGACGACGTAGACGACCTCGCCGAGGTCACGGTGGTCGGCGGAAGGGTTGATGTGGTGCTCGTGGTGGTCGTGGACCTCGACGAGGTGGCCGTGGGCGACACGGCGGCGGTGCTCGCACCCCAGCACCTCCTCGGTGAGGCCACGCAGGTGTCGTGCCTGGTCATGGATGTCGAAGTGGCGTTCGACGTGGGCGCGCGCCGCCCGGGCCAGCCGCCGGCGGAGCTCGCCGTCGCGAAGGAGACGCCCCAGGGCCTGCCCGAGCGCCCCCGGATCGTGCTCCGGCACCAACAGACCGGTCATCTCGGGCAGAACGGCCTCGGGGATGCCCGCCACGGGCGTGCCGACCACCGGGGTACCCAGTGCCATGGATTCGAGCAACACGGTCGGCAACCCGTCGCGGTCCCCGTCGTCGGCCACGACGCAGGGAGCGGCGAAGGCCGCCCCGGAGCGGATGAGGTCGATGACCTGGTGCTGAGGTACCGGGCCGTGCCAGGTGACCGCGTCATCGAGCCCGAGTGCCGTGCTGAGCGCGCGCAACTCGGCCTCCAACGGACCGGAGCCGGCGATGTCGGCGGTGACGGGATGGCCGGCCGCGCGCAGGTCGGCGATCGCGGTGAGGAAGTCCGGCCAGCCCTTCTTGGCGACGAGCCGCCCGACCCCCACGATGCGCGGGGGACGGTCGGCCGGGGAGCTCCAGGTCAGCTCGTCCAGATCCATCCCGTTGTAGATCCGCACGACGTTGCTCTCGGGGGCGAGCGTGCGGATCCACTCCGCGGTCATGTCGCTGACGCCGACGACGGCGTCGGCATCGGTCAGGACGGCGCGCAGCCGGGCGGGGTTGTTCTCCCCATGGAAGATGTCCTTGGCGTGGGCGGTCAGCGTCCAGGTCAGCCCGGCCAGGGCGGCGGCGACACGCGTGGTGCGCCCGCAGATCGAGGCGAAGTGGGCATGGAGGTGTTCGCGCTCGTTCTCCAGCGCCCAGCACGCCAGATGGACGGCCTGGGCGGCGACATCGGGCTCCTCATCGAACATGGCGTCGAGTGCGGGTGTGGGAATCCGGCCGAGCCCGGCGTCGGCGCGCAACTGCCGCAGGCGACCGAGGGCCTCCCACAGCCGGGTGTGCCCCTTGACCTCGCGCGGCATCCACGCCACCGGGGCCTGCACGCGGGAGAGCAGGGCGTGAAAGCGGGTGTCGGTGGTGGTGCGCAGCGCGGCGATGGAGATGTCGTCTCCGGCGGCCTCCCGCGCGAGGATCTCGCGGACGATGAACGTCTCGGAGAACCGGGGGTAGCACTTGACGACGTAACCGATGCGGCGGGCAGGCTCAGGCGACATGACAGCTCCTGGAAGGACGGTGGGACGAGCGGAGGGAGGATGTGAGATTGCGGGCGCGGGCCACGGCGGCGGCGACCCCACCACGATCGATCCCGGTGCGATCGACGCGGGTCTGCACGGCGGCGTCCACCCAGTCCTGGAGCCGCCTGGTGGTCAGCCGATCCGGATGCAGTACCGACAGGTGGTCGTGCGCGGCGAGAGCCTCGGCACGAACCAACTGCTCCGCCCGCGGCGTGACGCGCGGCACGACGAGCGCGGGGACATCGGTGTTGAGGATCTCGGCGACCGTGTTGGCGCCACCCATGGTGATGACCGCCTTGGCCCCGGTCAGCCAGGCCGCACCGTGCCGGCTGAAGCGCA
>JAUNRO010000195.1:5234-6188 GCA_030544185.1 Propionibacteriaceae bacterium
GGCGCGCCGGATGCTGCGTAACCGGCTCTCGTCCACCTGCGGGCCGGTGAGCACGAGGAGGTCCAGGCCTGCGGGTGCGCTCATCGCGGCTGCCTGCGAGCAGAGGGCGGCCCCGTCCTGACCTCCGCCGCACATGACGAGGACGTAGTCACGCCCGGCGGTCGCGGGGCGGTGCGTCAAGTCGGCGCTGTCCTCGCGGTCGGCGGACAGGTAGCCGAGGTGGTGGGTCACGGCGGCGCTGGCCGCGGTCATCCCCGTGACCCGACGCAGATCGTGGATCTGTCGGTCGCCGTAGACCCACACCTCGTCGTAGAAGTCCCGGACGGCGGCGTCCCCGCCGTCTTCGAGCCATTGCGCCCGGGTGGTCACCGGGTCGTCGAGGACGTCGCGCAGCCCCAGCACGGTCCGGGTGCCGCGGGCTCGCAGCCGGGGCAGGATGCGTTCCAGTTCTTTGCCGAAGCCGCGCGGGGTCTTGTCGACGACGAACAGGTCGGGTTCGAACCCGTCCAACGCGGCCTCCAGCAGTGAGCTGCGTAGGGCCACGACATCGTGGAGTCCACCGCGCAGGTGTCGGGGGGCGTACCCACCCTTGCGGTCTTTGCGGAGTCCCGGCAGCACGATGGCCTCCACGCCCTCGGGGCGGGGGAACAACCCCACTTCGCTGGCTCCGGTGAGCAGGAGGACGTCGGCGCCCAACCCCCCGGGGCGATCGGCGGCGAAGCCGCGAGCCAGAACCAGGTTGCGACGAAGATGTCCGAGGCCCTGGGTGTCGTGGCTGTAGAGGACGATGCGGGGGCGTCGGGGCGCGGGGGTCATGATCACAGGCTGAAGAATGAACATGAGGTGAACTTGACGTCGACATGAGAAGGCCCTCATGAAACACCCCGCCCGTGGAAGCGAGCCCCCCTCCCCCGGTTGATTGAGGTGCCGACGCGCGCGGCAAAGCCCCGTTGA
>JAUNRO010000196.1 GCA_030544185.1 Propionibacteriaceae bacterium
GGCCGCCGACGGGATGTCGGTCGCCCTGGTCGGCAACGTCGGGCGGCCGGTGATGGAGGCCGTGCTCGATACCGACACGCGCTATGACGTCTTCGTCGTCGAGCTCTCCAGCTTCCAGCTCCACTTCAGCCACACGCTGCAGCTGCACTCGGCGGCGGTGCTCAACCTCGAGCCCGACCACCTGGAGTGGCACGCCGATCTCGACGAATATGCCGCGGACAAGGCCCGGATCTATGAGCGGGTCACCCATTCGTGTGTCTACAACGTCCAGGACCGTGCGACCGAGCGGATGGTCGAGGAGGCCGACGTCACCGAGGGTGCCCGGGCGATCGGGTTCACCCTCGGCACGCCCGGGATGTCGATGCTCGGCGTGGTCGACGATCTGCTGGTCGACCGGGCCTTCGTGGAGCAGCGCAAGACCTCGGCGCTGGAGCTGGCGCAGGTCTCCGATGTGCAGCCCTATGCCCCCCACAACGTGGCGAACGCTCTCGCGGCGGCGGCCCTCGCGCGCAGTCTCGGCGTACGCGCGACGTCGGTGCGCGACGGCCTGCGCGCCCTGAAGCTCGGCGGGCACCGGATCGAGACGGTCGCGGAGCACGCCGGGGTGACCTGGGTCGACGACTCCAAGGCGACCAATCCCGCGGCCGCCGCCTCGAGCATGCAGGCCTTCGAGTCGATCGTGTGGATCGCCGGCGGCCAGGCCAAGGGCACCTCGTTCGACGAGCTCGTCCCCGCCATGGCGAAGCGGCTGCGCGGAGCGGTGTTGCTCGGGGTGGACCGGGAGGTCATTCGCGCCGCACTTGCGACACACGCACCCGAGGTCCCGGTCATCGTGGTGGATTCCCCCGACACTGGAGCCATGGCCGAGGTGGTCGAGGCAGCCGCTTCGTTTGCCCGGCCGGGCGACACGGTTCTGCTCGCGCCGGGCTGCGCGAGTCTGGACATGTTCAGCTCCTATGGCGCGCGCGGCGACGCGTTCGCCGCAGAAGTCCGCAAGCGCATCGGCCCCTAGGCGAGGCAGGAAGGGAGACACGGGTGGCGATCCTTTCTTCCCCGGGTTCGTCCTCCGCACCGGACAAGGACACCAAGCCAGCGGCTGAGCCGACCCGCATGCTGCGGCTGCTCTCGGAGTCGGCCACCGGGCGCATCTCCCAGGTGCTCAACGCCCCGCTGGCCAACTTCTATTTGGTGCTGGTCTCCGCGGGTCTGCTGATCGCGCTGGGCGTGATGATGGTGCTGTCGGCGTCGAGTGTGTTCGCGCTGACCAATCCGCGCATCGGGGATGCCTATTTCTTCGTGAAGCGCCAGGCGGCCTTCGCCGTTGTGGGCCTGGTCGCCGCGGTTGTGCTCGCGCGGCTGGAGCTGGCGAGGCTCCGAATGCTGGCCTGGCCCGCGATGTTCGCCTCGTTCGTGCTGCTGATCCTCACCTATACCCCACTCGGGGTGGAGGTGAACGGCAACCGGAACTGGGTCGAGTTCGGCACGTCTTTGCTGCGGGTGCAGCCCTCGGAATATGCCAAGCTCGCGATCATTTTGTTCGCCGCCCACGTGCTGACCCTGAACCAGCGCCGGCTCGACCGCCCGCGCTATCTGCTCAGCCCGCTGCTGCCCGGAGCCGGGCTGATCATCCTGCTCGTGGTGTTCCAGGGCGATATGGGCACCGCCGTGATCCTCATCGGCATCCTGGCCGGCATCCTGTGGGTGGTCGGCACCCCGCTGCGGATCCTGCTGGGCATGGCCGCCGCCGGGATCGCGGGGATCGCGGCGCTCACCGTGACCAGCGCCAACCGCATGCGGCGGTTCATGGCCTTCCTCGACCCGTCGGCGGACACCACCGGTGTCAACATGCAGGCGACGATCGGCGTCTATGCGCTCGCCACCGGCGGCTGGTGGGGCGTCGGCCTGGGGGCCTCGCGCCAGAAATGGGGCAGCCTGCCGGAGGCCCACACCGACTTCATCTTCGCCGTTATCGGGGAGGAGCTGGGCCTCATCGGCACCGTCGTCGTCCTCGGTCTGCTCGTCGTGCTGGGCGTCGCCGGCCTGCGCATCGCGCTGCGCTCCGACACCCTGTTCGGCCGCGTGGTCGCCGCCGGCATCACCATGTGGTTCATGTTCCAGGCCCTCGTGAATCTGGGCGTGGTCCTGCGGTTGCTGCCGGTGATGGGGGTGCCGCTACCGTTGGTGTCCTATGGCGGCAATGCGCTGCTGGCCAACATGATGGCCCTGGGTGTCCTGTTGGCGTGTGCCCGGCAGGAGCCTGAGGCTCGGGCTGCCCTGGCCGGCAAGCGGCGCAAGCCACAGCCGCGGATGACGACCGTGGTCGGCACCCGCAGGGGATGACCCGCTAAGACGACGACGGAGACTCAGAGATGGTGAACATTGTCCTGGCCGGCGGCGGCACCGCCGGCCACACGTCCCCCCTGATTGCCACAGCGGACGCGATCCGGGCCCGGACAGCGGAGGCGAACCTGGTCGCGATCGGGACGGCGAAGGGCCTGGAGACCCGCGTCGTTCCCGCCGCCGGGCTGCCGCTGGAGCTCATCCCGCCCGTGCCGATGCCTCGCAAGCCCTCGCCGGATCTGGTCAAGGTGCCCGTCCGGCTGTTCGGTGCGGTGAAGGCGGCGAAGCGGGTCCTGACCGAGGCGCGGGCCGACGTGCTCGTCGGTTTCGGCGGCTATGTCTCGATGCCGGCCTATCTGGCGGCCAGGCAGCTCAAGATCCCCGTGGTTGTGCACGAGCAGAACTCAGTGCCGGGCCTGGCCAACAAGGTCGCGACCCGGTTCGCCGCCGAGGCCTACGTCACCTTCCCCGAGACCCCGCTCACCGGTGCCGAATTTCTCGGCCTGCCCCTGCGGGATTCCATCGCCAAGCTCGACCGGGCGGCCGAACACGATGCGGCCTGCCGGAAGTTCGAGCTGAACCCGGGCAAGCCGGTGCTGCTGGTGTCCGGCGGCTCCCAGGGCGCGCGCTCGATCAACACTGGGGTCACCGAGGCTTTCCCCAAGCTGCTCGCCGAGGGCATCCAGGTCCTCCACGTGCTGGGGCAGAAGAACTTCACCAGCGAGACCGTGGAGGTCACCGATGCCGAGACCGGTGCGGTCTATCGGCCGGTCGCCTATGTGGATGCGATGGAGGAGGCGTACGCCGCAGCGGACCTGATGCTCGGCCGCTCCGGCGCCGGCACCGTCGTGGAGACCGCTGTGGTCGGACTGCCGAGCATCCTGGTGCCGCTGCCCCACGGCAACGGGGAACAGGCCCGCAATGCCGAGTCGCTCGTGCAGGCCGGGGGAGCGCGCCTGCTGCCCGATGCGGCCTGCACGGCCACCTGGTTGACTGCCGAGATCCCGCGGCTGATCCACGACTCCGACAAGCTCGCCGAGATGGGCCGCGCCGGACGCGAGCTGATGCCCGCGAATGCGGCAGAGGTGCTGGCCGAGCGCGTCCTCACGCTCGCCGGGGGTGCTGGGCAGCCCCGATGAGCAGCATCTTCGGTGCGCTGATCGATCCCGTCGAGCTGATCGCACCCCAGCAATTGGGTCCCGTCCATTTCATCGCGGTCGGGGGCGCCGGAATGAGCGGCATTGCTGCGCTCTATGGCGAGCTGGGCATCGAGGTCTCCGGTTCGGACCAGGCCGATTCGCCCGTGCTCGCCGACCTGGTGGACCGGGGCATCCGGGTTCATGTCGGGCACACGGCGGAGCAACTTGGTGCGGCTGCGAGCGTCGTGGTGTCCTCGGCGATCCGGGCCGACAACCCCGAGCTGGTCGAGGCCCGGCGCCGTGGGCTGCGAATCTGGCACCGCAGCGCCGCGCTGGCTGCCCTGATGCTCGACCGGCCGGGCGTGGCCGTTGCGGGCACCCACGGCAAGACGACCACCTCGGGCATGCTGGCCCACATCCTCACCGAGTGCGGCACGGACCCGGGCTATGTGATCGGCTCCCCCCTGGCCGGGCGCGGGGCATCGTTCCGGTTGGGCAGCGGCCCGTTCGTGGTCGAGGCCGACGAGTCGGATGGGTCCTTCCGGCAATACCCGGCCGATACCGCGATCATCACCAACATCGAGGCCGATCACCTCGACAACTGGAAGACCCCGGCGGCCTATCTCGCCGGTTTCCGCAATTTCGCGGCCCGAGCCAAGAAGGTGGTCGCCAACAGCGACGACCCGGGCGTACGCCAGGTCCTCGGCGACCACGATCCGCGCTGGCTCACCTTCGGCGAGCGCGAGCCCACCCGGGTGCTGCTCACGGGTGCGGAACAATCCGGCTTCCGGGCGCGCGCCCGGCTGGGGGAGCAGCCGCTGGAACTGCTGGTGCCGGGCACGTTCAATCTCGCCAATGCCGCCGCAGCGGTGCTGGCCGCGCACTCGCTGGGGGTCGACCTGGCCGACGCAGCGCGCGCGGTGGGACGCTTCCGCGGCACGGCGCGGCGGTTCACCCCCATCGGCTCCGTGGCCGGGGTGGACGTCATCGACGACTATGCGCATCACCCGACCGAGGTGCTGGCGACGCTCACGGCCGCGCGGGCGGGGGTCGCCGAGCGCGGTGGACGGGTGATCGCCTGCTTCCAGCCACACCTGTTCAGCCGTACGCGGGACTTCACCGACGAGTTCGGCGCCGCCCTCGCGACGGCGGACGAGGTGGTGCTGATGGACATCTATCCGGCCCGCGAGGACCCGATCCCCGGGGTGAGCAGCGAACTGCTGGTGACCTCCTGTGCCGCCCATGGCCGCGACGCCCAACTCGTGAGCGACCGGGCAGCCGTCGCGGGCCGACTCGCCGAACTCGCCCGGCCCGGGGACGTCGTGCTGACCCTCGGCGCCGGGGACGTCACCCAGATCGCGCCGCAGGTGGTGGCCGCCCTGACCGAGGGACGGCCCGGGCGTGGCTGACAGGACTGACCAGACGGTCCGGCTGGACGAGGGCCGCCGGAAACGCCGGAAACGCCGGGGCGGTCGAGGCGGCGGCCGCGGCAGAAAACGACTCTGGGTGATCCTCGGCGCCGTGGCGGTGGCTGTCGTGGCCGGGCTGGCGACCTGGGTGGTCTTCTTCTCCTCGGCGCTGGTGCTGCGCAGCGTGCACGTCGAGGGCACCGCGATCCTGACGCAGGACGAGGTGCTGGCCCAGGCGCAGGCACCCGAAGGCCGCCCGCTGGCCCGGGTCAACGAGCGGGAGATCGCGGAGCGGGTGGCGAAGCTGCCCGCCGTGCGTGAGGTGACGGTGCGGCGCGCCTGGCCGCGCAGCCTGGAGATCCGGGTGAGCGAACGCGTCCCCGTCTTCGTCATCGGGGAGGGGGACCCGGTCACGCTCGTCGACAGTGCGGGGGCCACCTTCCGCGGTCCACTGCCGGAAGGGGTGCCGCAGGGTGAAGGACCGACGGGGGATCCGGCGCTGCTGGCCGATGTGGCGAGGGTGGTGACCGCGTTGCCCGATGACCTGCGGGCGGTGACCCAGCAGGTGACGTTCACCTCCCCCGACGCCATCACGATCCAGATCGCCGACGATCGCGAGATCTTCTTCGGGTCCGCGGATCGCGCCGATCTGAAGGCGGAGGTGGCCCATTCGTTGGTGCGGGGAACCAACGCCACACACATTGACGTCAGCGCGCCGACACGCCCGAGCACGCGCTGAGCAGCCTGAGTGACCAAGCGTCAGTTTGGTTGAGCCTTAGCCTGAAGTAGAGCTTGAGGTCAACACGCGCCCACCTGCGGCATATGTTGCCGGGGCGCTGAGCGGTCTCATAGCCTGAGGGCTGCCGGTCGAGCCGTGGCTTCCCCTCCTAGCGGATCCAGACCCGGCGTCCGTGTCCGCAACGCAGGAGAAAGAGACGGAGCTCTCCGTGGTCAATCCTTCCCAGAACTACCTCGCCGTCATCAAGGTCGTGGGTGTCGGTGGTGGCGGCGTCAACGCCGTCAACCGCATGATCGAATCCGGCCTGCGCGGCGTGGAGTTCATCGCCGTCAACACCGATGCCCAGGCGCTGTTGATGAGCGACGCCGACGTCAAGCTCGACATCGGCCGTGAGCTGACCCGCGGACTCGGCGCAGGCGCTGACCCGGAGAAGGGCCGCATGGCGGCCGAGGACAACTCCGAGGACATCGAGGAGGCGCTCAAGGGTGCCGACATGGTCTTCGTCACCGCCGGTGAGGGCGGCGGCACCGGCACCGGCGGCG
>JAUNRO010000197.1 GCA_030544185.1 Propionibacteriaceae bacterium
AGGCGAAGAAGAACAAGAAGAAGTGACTTCGCACGACTCAGCGGCGTGGCGGCAATGGCGGCGCCACGCCGCTGTCGTGTTTTCGCCTCGTCGCGCCGCTGTCGCGTGCTGGCTTAGCTTAGGCACCAGGGGCTTGGTGACAGGTGATAGGCAGGAGGCCCGAGAGCAAGGAGTGCGCAGATGACCGAGGCGATCGAGCAGTGGCAGGAATTCCGGCGGGCGCGCGAGGCCGATCTCGCCCAGCCGCGAGGGTGGCTGACGCTGACGGGGTTCCACTGGCTGCCGGCGGAGCCGACGGTCCTCCCCGGGCTGCCGGGGCGCTGGTCGACCGACGGGGAGGACGCCTTCCTCGACGCGAGGGCCGAGGACGGCCTCACGGTCGACGGTGAGCCGGTCGACGGCCGCTCGATCAAGACCGTCGCCGAGACGAGCCGGGTGCCCTGGGCCGAGCACGGGGAGACCGAGATCGAGCTGCTGCGCCGCGGTGGGCGGCTTGCGATCCGGATGCGCGCGGAGACCTCGGCCCATCGGGAGGCCTTCGCCGGCATACCCACCTTCGACTACGACCCCGACTGGGTCGTCACCGCCCGCTTCGAGCCCTATGCGCCCGGGTGCAAGGTCGACGTCGCGACCCACAGGCCCGAGCTGCGCCAGCAGTTGCCGGCGATGGGCGAGGTCGTGTTCACCCGCGACGGTGCGGAGCAGCGCCTCATCGCCACCAACATCAAGACCGGGCTGAGCATCGAGTTCCACGATCCGACGAACGGTGAGGAGACTGAGGCCTGGCGGCAGCTGAAGTTCGACGATCCCGATGCCTCGGGCAGCCTCACGCTGGACTTCAACCAGACGATCAACATGTGGTTCGCCTTCACTGACCACGCGACCTGCCCCGCGCCGGCGACCGGCAACACGATCACGGTCCCGGTGCGGGCCGGGGAGAAGAAGGCTCATCCCTTCCCGGCATGATCAGGTGGCGGGCGCCGTTTTCCTGCCGAGCAGCTAGAGTTCCGAGCACCAAACCCACACGGGGGCCTCTGGCAGGAGGCTGAGATCGGGCTGACGCCGCCCGGACCGTCGAACCTGTCCGGGTCATGCCGGCGAAGGAAGTGAGGATTCTCGTGGACGAGATCCATCCCCAGCACCAACTCCATCACCTCGGCGAGGGTGACCTCCGCGTCCCCGTCACGGCGATCTCGCTGGCCGATTCTCCCGATGGGACGCCCAACCCCGAGGTGCACGTCTATCGGACGGCCGGGCCGGGCAGCGACCCGACCGTCGGGCTCGCGCCACGGCGGGCCGAGTGGATCGCCGCGCGCGGTGATGTGGAGGAGTACGCCGGGCGTGAGCGCAACCTGGCCGATGACGGCCGGGCGGCCGTCCGCCGCGGTGAGGCCTCAGCCGCGTGGCGCGGGGACAGGCGTACGCCCCTGCGGTCGCGCGAGGGCCGCACCGTCACCCAGATGCACTATGCGCGCCGGGGCGAGATCACCCCGGAAATGCGATTCATCGCGCTGCGCGAGAACGTCGATGTCGAGCTCGTGCGCTCCGAGGTCGCGGCCGGGCGCGCGATCATCCCCGCGAACATCAACCACCCGGAATCGGAGCCGATGATCATCGGCCGGCGATTCCTCACCAAGGTGAATGCCAATATCGGCAACTCCGCGATCACCTCGTCCATTGCCGAGGAGGTCGAGAAACTCACCTGGGCCACCCGCTGGGGGGCAGACACGGTGATGGACCTGTCGACGGGTGACGATATCCACACCACCCGCGAATGGATTCTGCGGAATTCACCGGTGCCGATCGGGACGGTGCCGATCTATCAGGCGCTGGAGAAGGTGAACGGTGAGGCCGACAAACTGACCTGGGAGATCTTCCGCGACACCGTCATCGAACAGGCCGAACAGGGCGTGGACTATATGACGATCCATGCCGGTGTGCTCCTGCGCTATGTCCCGTTGACGGTCCAGCGGGTCACCGGCATCGTGTCGCGCGGCGGGTCGATCATGGCCGGCTGGTGCCTCGCCCATCACCGGGAATCGTTCCTCTATGAGAACTTCGACGAGTTGTGCGAGATCTTTGCGCGCTATGACGTGGCGTTCTCGCTCGGGGATGGGCTGCGGCCGGGCTCGGTCGCGGACGCGAACGACGAGGCCCAGCTGTCGGAGCTGCGCACGCTGGCGGAGCTGACGGAGCGGGCGTGGAAACACGATGTGCAGGTCATGGTCGAGGGCCCGGGGCATGTGCCGCTGGACCTGGTCGAGGAGAACGTGCGCCTGCAGCAGGAGTGGTGCCATGGGGCGCCGTTCTATACGCTCGGGCCGCTCGTGACCGATATCGCGCCGGGTTATGACCACATCACCTCGGCCATCGGCGCGGCCGTGATCGCCCAGCACGGGACCGCGATGCTGTGTTATGTGACGCCGAAGGAACATCTCGGCTTGCCGAATCGCGATGACGTGAAGACGGGTGTCATCACCTACAAGATCGCAGCTCATGCCGCGGATATCGCGAAGGGCCATCCGGGTGCTCGCGTGCGGGACGATGCAATGTCGAAGGCTCGGTTCGAGTTCCGTTGGCACGATCAGTTCGCGCTGTCGCTGGACCCGGAAACCGCGATGTCCTATCACGACGAAACCCTGCCCGCGGAGCCCGCGAAAACGGCGCACTTCTGCTCGATGTGCGGCCCGAAGTTCTGCTCCATGCGGATCAGCCAGGACATTCGCGACGCCTATCCAGACGAACTGCGCAAGGGGATGGCGGAGAAGTCGAAGCAGTTCGTCGAGCTCGGCGCGCGGGTCTATCTGGGGGCGGGCGAAGCCGCCGAATTGGTTGACGCCGAGGCCGAGGCCGGCGCCGAGGTCGCCGAGCGCGTCTGATCGCCGAGGACCGTGGGGTCACGGCACAGCGAGCCGGCACCCCGCGGTCACCGCGGCGGGCGCGCAGTCGTGTGTCCAACGTGGCCAGTGGCTGGCCCGAGCGCAGGGCAGCAAGGAGATATGCCGCGTCGGAGGCAGGGGGTTGGTGCGGGTGCCCCACGGCAGCCAGCTCCGCCATCGGCGGGCGGCATTGTGCCCCGCCGCGGGTCCGGTTCGGGTCGGCGGCTGGGCCAGAACTGATTGAGCCCCTCGCTCGTCATGGTGGGTGTGAAACGAGGAGGATCAATGCCCCAGACCCACCGTGCCCGTCGGATCTCGCGACTCGCGCTCGCCCTGCCCCTCACCCTCGCGGTGTTCGCCGCCACGGGCTGCGGAACCGGCGCCTCGAGCAGTGTCGCACCAGGCGGCGAGGCGGCTGTCCCAGCCCCGGTGGCGCGCGCCGAGGACGGCCAGACACGCGAGCCCGGCGCACCCCCGGATCCCACCACCAGCCCCCGCCCCGTCGATCAGAACCCGACGGTCGACACCCGGGTCGATAACAAGTCCACCTTCGCCCTCGACGTGGACACCGGCTCGTTCACCCGTGTCCGTGCGCAGCTCAACGCCGGCCGCAAGCCGGTCGCGAGCGAGGTGCGCACAGAGGAGTTCGTCAACTACTTGAACCAGGGCTACCGGCCGCCCGCTGACGGGCTCAACGTCCACGTCGACGGGGCCGCGGTCCCGTGGCTGGAGGCCAAGGACACCCGCGTGGTCCGGGTCGGCGTCCAATCCGCAGTGGTCGATCAGGCCACCCGCCCGCGCGCACACCTGACGTTCGTGATCGACGTCTCGGGTTCGATGCAGGGCCCCGACAAGCTGGATCTGGTGAAGTCGTCGCTGCAGCAGCTCGTGGGCTCGCTGCGCCCGGACGATACGGTCGCGATCGTCGTCTATTCGGACCACACCCGCGTCGTGCTCGAGCCCACCGAGGTGCGGCACGCGAGCCGCATCAACGGCGTGGTCGAGGACCTCGACACCGAGGGTTCCA
Source organism: Propionibacteriaceae bacterium (assembly GCA_030544185.1). The sequence goes on from JAUNRO010000197.1 coordinate 3,907, forward strand.
CCAACGCCGAGGCCGGCCTCAGGCTCGCCTATGACAGCGCGCTGGAGCATCGCGTCGAGGGCGATCTCAACCGCGTTGTGCTCCTCTCCGACGGCGTCGCCAACGTCGGCAACACCGGCCCCGAGGCGATCCTCGACACGATCGGCAAGGCCGCGCAGCAGCAGGTCGACCTGGTCACGGTCGGTTTCGGGCTGGGCTCCTACAACGATGAGCTCATGGAGCAGCTGGCGAACCAGGGCAACGGCTTCCATGCCTACGTCGACAACGAGAAGGAGGCCCAGCGGATCTTCACCCAGAACCTCACCGGCACCCTCGTGGTCACCGCGCGTGACGCCAAGGCCCAGGTCGAGTTCGATCCGGACCAGGTCGCGAGCTATCGCCTGCTGGGTTATGAGAACCGCGAGGTCGCCGACGAGGACTTCCGCAACGACGACGTCGACGGCGGCGAGCTGGGGGCGGGACACTCGGCGACGGCGCTCTATGAGATCCAGGTGCGCCCCAATGCGCTGCCCGTGCGGCCCATGGTCACCGCGACCGTCCGCTATCTCCACCCCGACACCCGCGAACCGATCGAACGCAAGGCCGACCTGATGGGCTTCCTGTTCGCACCGGCTCCGGAGGTCGCCGACCCGCACCTGCACGCCAGCATCGCGGCGGCCGCGCTGGCCGAGGAGTTCCGCGGTGGCCCGTGGGGCGAGCACCGCACATTTCCGCAGATCGCGACCGATGCCGCGGGCGCCGCGACCCGCACCGACGACACGTCGGTGCACGAACTCGCCGAGATCGCAGACCTCGCCACGCGCTGATACATGCCCGAAACACGGTCGATCATCAACCGTCATCCGGTGTGCTTAACATCCCCGCTATGTCAGACAGCGCTGTGGACGCCGGGCGACGGGAGGGTGGGCCGCGCCGATTGGGCGTCGAGGAGGAGTTTCACCTCGTCGACCTCCAGACCCGCCGACTGGCACCACGCGCCCCGGAACTCCTGGACCGGATCGGTCACGAAGCGTTCGTCGCCGAAATGCAGCGGTGTGTGGTCGAGGTCAACAGCAACGTCGTCGGCACGCTCGACGAGCTCCGCGCCGATCTCGCCGGGTCGCGCGGACATCTGGGCGCCACGGCGAAGGAGCTGGGCCTCGGAATCGTCGCGGCCGGCACCGTGCCGCTGGCCATTCCCGCCGAGCTCAAACTGACCGAGACCGCGCGCTACCGTCGCATGCTTGCGGACTATCAGCTCCTCGCCCGCGAGCAGCTCATCTGCGGCACCCAGATCCATGTGGATGTCGACTCGCGCGAGCAGGGCGTACGCCTCGGGCAGCGCGTCGCGCCCTATCTGCCGACGCTGCTCGCGCTCTCAGCGAGCTCACCCTATGGCGCCTCGGGCGCGGACACCGGTTATGCCTCCGGCCGCACCCTCGCCTGGATCCGCTGGCCGACGACGGGCCTGGCCTCGGGGGCGCTGACGGAGGCGGAATACGACGGCGAGGTCGAGGACCTCATCAACGCCGGCATCATCACCGACGAGAAGATGATGTATTTCGACACCCGCCCCACGTCGATCCCCAGCCTCGAGCTTCGCATCTGCGACTCCTGCCCCTCCATCGACACGATCGTCTTGATCGCGGGCCTCTTCCGTGCGCTGGTCGATCGGGAGGCCCGCTTCGAGGCGGAACGCATCGAGCCCGTGACGTTCAGCCCGACGCTCGGGCGGGCGGCGGTGTGGCGCGCCGCCCGCTCGGGCCTGGAGGGTGAGCTCGTCGACCTCGAGCACCGCACGCATCGGCCCGCGGCGGAGCTCGTGAACATGCTGGCCCACTCCCTCAAGGAGGACCTGATCGCCAACGGCGACTGGGAACTCGTCGGCGACCTCCTGGATGCCCAGTTGATCGCGGGCAGCTCGGCGGCGCGCCAGCGCCGGGCGATGCGGCGCCATGGCCAGCTCACCGATGTCGTCGACCTCCTGATGGCCGAGACGACCCGGACGTTCTCGCCGGCGCCCGCGACCGCGGATCCCTCGACGATGCTCGAGGACTATGTCCCGGAGGAGGGCGCCAGCGCGATCGACGAGGCCATCACGGCCGAGGGCGCACCGAACCGGCTCTATGCCGAGGTCATCGAGGCGGCCATCCGGCTGGGCTCGCCCACCATGCGCCGACGTGAGGCGCGCATGGAGGATCTGCAGCGCGCCGACGGGGTGACCTTCCGCGCCAGCGGCCAGCAGTCCCGCGTCTTCCCGCTCGACCTGG
>JAUNRO010000198.1 GCA_030544185.1 Propionibacteriaceae bacterium
CGGCCGTCGATCCCCTGGCCGACGTACCCGACACGCCAGGCGAGCGATGCAATCGCGCCATATGGCACAAGTGCAGGTCGGGACACGCGTGTCGCGCCTGCAAATGTGCCCTAGGGGCAAGACTGCAGCACCGCGTCGGCGTGTCGCGGCCTACCCGGGCGCAAGGAAACTCTCCCAAGCGCCCCCTGCACAACTTCTGACAGGCCGCCACACGAGCCCCAAGACCGCTCGAGCCCTAGCTCCCGAACTCCCGGCAGCGCTCGAGCCATGCCAACCCGACGGTCCCGAACGGTTCGACTCGGTCCCGGACGGCCTCGAGGAGGCCATCGGCAGTCTGGCGCACGCGCCCCACCAACTCCGAGGGATAGTTCATCACGATCTGGTGCTCGGCAAACTCGTCCTCATCGAGGATGCAGCTCTCACCGGTGAACCGGCGGACGACGTCGAGGTCCAGGTCAACACCGGTGACCTCGGGACCGGTCCACTCGGGTGGGGACATCAGGTCGACATAGATCTCGTTGCGCAGGATGGTGGTGGGTTCGTTGAACGTCGCGACATACCAGTCCTGGGGCAGCAGGGTGACCCAATAGGCGTCGGCGGTGAACTGGAACCCCGGTCGTTCACAGATCGCGCCGGGCAGCCCGCCGACCCAGTCTCCGAACTCGTCGGAGCCCAGAAAATACGTGCTGAACTCCCAGTGCGGGCGGCCATCGAACTTTCGATAGCGCTGCCACACGGGGTCGCCCGGGGCCAACTCGCGACTCACATGCCGAACCCTAGCGTCCCGGACCTGCCCCAAAGCCCCCACCAGCAAGGACGCCGAATGGCGGCCCACCCGCGAGGATGAGCCGCCACCGGCGGTTGTCGAGATGATCAGTCGAAACTGATCACCGGATCACTGGGCGTCCGGCGAATAGATGATCTCGTCGAGGTCGACGGGCTCCTGGAGCGAGCCGAGGTCGACCATGACGTCGTTCCAGACCTGGAGCTTCTCAGCCGTCGGATAGCCGGCCTCCCAGACCGGGAGCGTCATCTTGGCGGCTACCTCGGGCGAGGTCTGGCTATAGGTCGGGACCATCTCCCGCACGCCCTCGGGATCGTTGGCGAGATCGGAGTTGGCCTTCTCCATCGCGCGCGCGAACGCGGCGACGGTGTTGGGGTTGTCCTCGACGAACTCCTCGGTCATGCCGATCCCCGCGAGCGGGGCGGTCGCGGTCTTGCCGGAAAAGTTGGAGAACAGCTTCGTCATGCCGGCTTCGGTCATCTGGGTCTGGAACGGCTCGACCGCCCAGGCGGCATCGATCGCACCCCGCTCCAGGGCGGCGGTCATGTCCGGGAACGGCATCTCGATGAACTCGACCTGTGCCGGATCCACGCCCTGCTCCTTGAGCACGCTCTTGATCGACAGCTCGCCAGTGTTGTTCAGGGTGTTGACCGCGAGCTTCTTGCCCACCAGGCCCTGGACGTCGGCGATGCCCGCGTCGGGGTTCACGAACACCCCGGCGAAGCCCTCCGAGCCCTGGACCCCGAGCGCGACGACCTTGACCTTGGCGACGTTCTGCTGTGCGAGCAGGAACGACGGATAAGTGCCGAACACGCCGTCGAGATCGCCGGCGACCATGGCCGGCAGCGCCGCGGCGCCACCCTGGGCGGTCTGCGGATTGACCGTGAGGCCCTCGGCCTCGAAATAGCCTTGGTTGATGGCCTGGACCAGACCCGCCTGGTCGGCGACGGGGATGAAGCCGATCGTGAGCTCGGTGGTCTCCGGGGCGCCGTCGCCGCCACTACCGCCCGCGGGCGTGCCGCCGTTGCCACCATCGTCGCCGCAGGCGGCGAGGCTGAGGGCCAGGGTCGCGGCGGCCACGACGGCGCCTACCTTCTTTGCTGCGCTACGAAACATCGATGTTCCTCCGGTTCGGTGTTAGGCCGTGCCACGCACGGATTCGGTCCGCTCGGCCTGGAGCTCATGGCCGGGCGGGGCGTTGCGGATGAGCCGAGCAACCTCACCACGGAGGTGAATGAAGCTCGGATCTTCCTTGGTGGTGATCTGGTCGCGGTCACGACCGAGGGGGATGTCGAGGATGGTCTGCACGACCGTCGATGGCTTGGACAGCACGACGACCCGGTCGGCGAGATAGACGCTTTCGTCGATGTCGTGGGTGACGAACAAGATCGTCATGTCGAAGATCTCCCGCACCTTGAGGACCAAGTCCTCAAGGTCTTCGCGGGTCTGGGCGTCGATGGAGGCGAAGGGCTCGTCCATGAGCATGATCTTCGGCCGGTACGCCAGGGCTCGCGCGATCGCCACCCGCTGCTGCATACCGCCGGAGAGCTGCCCGGGATATTGGCGCTCGTTGCCCGCCAGGCCAACGGCGGCGAGCGATTCGCTGATCCGGCTCTGTTCCTCGCTCTTTCCGAGCTTGAGGTGGCGCAGCGGGAAACGGACGTTGCTCTCCACCGTCAGCCAAGGGAACAGCGAGCCACGATAGTCCTGGAAGACCATCGCCAGGCCCTCGGGCACGGTGGTGATCTCCTCACCGAGGAAGCGCAGGCGCCCGCCGGTGGGTCGCATCAGCCCGGCCATCGTCCGCAGGAGCGTGGTCTTTCCGCAGCCCGACGGGCCGACGATCGAGACGAACTCGCCCTGGTCGACGTGGAAGGTGATGTCGGCGAGCGCGGTGTTCGCAGTCGGGCCGGCCCCATAGGTATGGGTCAGGCCGTCGATGTCGAGCAGAGTCATCGCAGTGTCCTTCGATTCGGTGCGGTCACGAAATTTCGCGACCGGACAGGCGCTGCCACGTCAGGATGCGGCGTTCGACCACGGTCAGCAGGAGGTTGAGCAGATAGCCGAGGACGGCCAGCAACAGGATTGAGGCCCACATGTTGAGGATCGCGAAGCTGCGTTGGGCCTGGACGAGCTGATAACCGATGCCGCTCGAGGAGGCGACCATCTCGGAGATCACCATGAGGATCAGCGCCAGCGACAGCGAGGTCCGGATGCCGGCGAGGATCTTCGGCCCTGCGGCCGGCAGGATCACCCGGAACAACCGGTCCGCCGGCTGGATGCGGAACACCCGCGCGGCCTCGATCGTCAACGGCCGCACGCCGCGCATGCCCTCGATCGTGTTGAGCAGGATCGGCCAGATCGTGCCGAAGGCGATCAGCGCGACGCGCATCTGGTCGCCGGTGCCCAGGATGATGAGGAACACCGGGAACAGCGTGGGCGGCGGCACCGCCCGCATGAACTGCAGAGTCCAGTCGAGATAGGCCTCGATCGTGCGGCTCAGCCCGATGATCACGCCGAGCGCGATGCCAGCGACGACCGCGATCGCGAACCCGGTCAGCGCGCGGCCAAGGCTGGGCAGGACGTCGCGGGACATGCTCGCAGTGATGATCCCATCGGAGCTCGGCAGCCACAGGTCCACGGCGCGCTCGAAAATCCGCAGCGGTTCGGGGAAGAACGGTGAGTCCAGCCAGGTGGTGGAGATCTGCCAGAACACGAGGATCCCGATCAGCACGAGCCAGCGGACGGCGGTATTGCCCCACCGGCCGAGGCTTCGTTTCGCCGCCGGAGTGACCGGCGGGGTCGCGGTGTCGACGCTCATGAGTGCTGCTCCTTGCGCCAGGCGAACATGATGCCTTCGACCCACTTGAGGATCGCGTTGACCAGCACGCCCAGGACGCCGGCGACGATGGTGCCCGCGAAGACCTGTGACGTGGACCCACCGCCGGACTGCACCTGCAGGATCCAGGACCCGAGCCCCGTCGGCGTCCCCGCCAGCAATTCCGCAGACACCGTCACGATCAGCGCAATCGCCGCGGAGATCCGGATGCCCGTGAACGCGAACGGGGCGGTGTGTGGGAGATAGACGCGGGAGATGGTGTCCCACCAGGTCAGCCGGAAGGTGCGCGCCGTTTCGCGGGTGACCGGGTCGATCTCGCGGGCGCCATAGAGGGTGTTGAGCAGGATCGGCCACAACGCGGCATAGAGCACCAGCATGTACTTCATCTGGGTCCCCTGGCCGAACACCAGGATCGCCAACGGCACCAGCGCGACCGCGGGGATCGGGCGGAGGAACTCGATCAGCGCTCGGCTGGCCTCATAGACGATCCGCAGCGACCCCAGCACCAGCCCGGCGGCGACGCCGATGACCGAAGCGAGCGCCAGGCCGATCGCCCACGCGGTCAGCGTCGAGCCGACGTGACCGAGGAAGGTCGACGAACCGAGGAGACCGATGAGGTCGCTGAGCACCTGCGAGGGCGGCGGCAGCAACGTCGGCGAGACGACGTTCGTCCGGCTCAGCAGCTCGAGGATCGCGACCAGCGCGATCACGCCGATGGCCCCCTGGACCGGGCGCCAGCTGACCGGGCGCGTTGCCTTGGCCGGCGTGGCCGGACTCACCGTGGCTGTCGTCACGAGTTCCCCCTCCCGTCTCGCTCCCGCCCCCCGGGTCGCGTCGTTGGGACCATGCCCAGCAATGATGAACACCCAGGCGTGATATGTCAAGGGTTATCTATTCGCCTTGAAGGGTCTAGGGTCGGCCCTGACGGCAAAGGAGGGCGCGATGTCGCTGCGATATGCGATTCTCGGCGTGCTGGACGGCCGGCCGATGACCGGCTATGAGCTCGGGGCGTTCTTCGAGGCAAGCGCCAACTGGGTGTGGAACGCGAAGCTCAGCCAGATCTATCCGCTGCTCAACTCCATGGCCGATGAGGGCGTGATCAGCCGGGAGGACGAGGCGACGGGCCGGCGGCATTCGACGCGCTATGACATCACCACGGCCGGCCACGAGGAGCTGCGGGAGTGGCTCAATACGGCCCACCCCCTGCAGGCCGTGCGGGACAGCGCCTTCCTGCAGGCCCTGTTCCTCGAACTGCTCGACGCCGACGATGTCGAGGCGGTTCTCGACTCGCTCATCGCCCAGCACGAGGAGCGGATCGCCAGCTGGCGGGAGCATCAGCGGCAGTTGCTCGAGGGCGCCACTCAGCTGATCCGGGAGCGGATGCAGACGCGCCCGGCGCACCAGCACGACCGCATGCGGATGATGAAGGCGCTCGTGTTCAGCGGCCTCGTCCGCCAATCGGAAGCGGCGATCTCTTGGGCCCGGGACATGCAGGTCGCCAGCCGACTCAACGATGGCTTCGGCCCGGACGAGAACGGATAGATAACAGTTGACATATCGGTCGTGCAGTTCTTAATGTGCGGTGCCATGACCAACGAGGGTGAGCTGTGGGCAGCGGGCCGCGTGCTCGCGGCCGAGGGACTGGTGAACGCCTTCGGGCACATCTCGGTCCGGACCGATGAGCGGACGATGGTGATCACCCCGCCGGTGGCCCTCGGCACCCTCGATGCCGCCAGCCCGCGCGATGGCGTCGATCTGGGCGCGACGGATCTCCCGGCGGGTACGCCCAAGGAGGCCTGGATCCACGTCGCGATCTATCGCGCGCGCCCCGACGTGCAGGCGATCTGCCGCGCCCAACCGGAATACGCGACCGCGCTCGCCGCGGCTGGCGTACCCATTCGGCCCCTCCACGGGCAGGGCAGCTTCCTCGGCGACCGCGTCCCGGTGTTCGGCGATTCGCGCCTGGTCCGCGACCTCGGCCGCGCCGAGTCGCTCGCGACGGCGCTCGGTGGCGCCGACGGCCTGGTGATGCGGGGCAACGGCGCGGTGACCGTGGGTGCCGGCCTCGCCGAGGCGGTCGCGCGCATGTTCGTGCTGGAGAAATCCGCCCGGATGAACTCGATCGCCGCTGCCGCGGGCGCCCCCGAGCCTCTGCCCACCGACGAGCAGGACGCCTGGCGCGCGACCTCGGCCGAGTTGCTCGGCCGCATCTGGACCTATCTGACCAACCTGCACATCCCCAGCGAGGAACTCCGATGATCCACCTGACCGACCTGGCCTATGTCCGCATCGGCACCCGTGACCTCGACGCCCAGCTCGACTTCGCCCAGGACATCGTGGGCCTCGAGCTGATCAAGCGCGAGGGCACCACGGCCTATCTGCGGGCGGACAACCGCCACCACTGCCTCGCCTTCGTGGAGGGCGACCACGTGGGCGCCCTGGCCCATGCGTTCACGCTGGCCGGGCCA
>JAUNRO010000199.1 GCA_030544185.1 Propionibacteriaceae bacterium
CCGAGGGCGGGGGCACTCACGACACCGGCGACGACCTCGTTCTCGACCATGAGCGCGATCAGGCTCGCCCACACGGGAACGCCGCGGACGAAATTGGAGGTGCCGTCGATCGGATCGATCACCCAGCGCCGCGGTCCCCAGCCGGTGTCGTCGAACTCCTCACCCTGGACGGCATCGCGCGGCCGGGCACGAGCGAGCGTACGCCGGCAGGCCTCCTCCACAGCGACATCCGCATCGGTCACGTTCGACATGTCCGGCTTCTGCGAGACCTTGAGATCCTGGGCCTTGAACCGCGCCATGGTGATCGAATCGGCGTTGTCGGCCATCATGTGGGCCAGACGCAGGTCGTCGGTGAAGTCGGCGGCAGCGGGTGAGGTCGGGCGGGCAGTCATGGACCTCAGGCTAGCGGCTCACCCACGGCCTGCCGTGCACCGAAACAGGGCTGGGGAGTCACGCCGGATCACATCTCGTGCGGGAGTTTGCGGGCGGAGATCATCCGGCGGAACGACTCCACCCGAGCCCGCGGGACGTCGCCGCTGCGCCAGGCCTCGTCCAGCGCGCACTGCGCCGCCTCGTCGTCGTGCGCACAGCCACGCGGGCAGTCCGCGGTGAACTCCTCGAGATCCGGGAACGCCTTGAGCACATCGGCCGGGGTGACGTGGCTGAGGCCGAACGCGCGAACACCCGGGGTGGCCACCACCCAGCCCGCCCCGTCGGGCAGCTCGAGGGCGACCGCGGAAGTCGAGGTGTGGCGCCCGCGCCCGGTGACCTCGTTGACGTCGCCGATGGCGCGGTCGATGCCGGGAATGAGGGCGTTGACGAGAGTGGACTTGCCGACCCCGGAGTGGCCGACGAACACCGAGACATGGTCCTCCAGCAGGTCCCGCAGCCGGCTCAGATCGGCGCCGGGCTCGGTGGCGACGACGGGCACGCCCAGGGGAGCGTACGCCGCCGTGAGATCGTCGGGGGAGGCGAGATCGGCCTTCGTCAGGCAGAGCACGGGATCGAGGCCGGAGTCATAGCCCGCGACGAGGATCCGGTCGATCATGCCCGTGCGGGGCGGGGGATCGGCCAGGGCTGTGACGATCACCAACTGGTCGGCGTTGGCGACGATCGGGCGCTCGAACGGATCATCGTCGTCGGCGGTGCGGCGCAACACGGTCTCGCGGTCCAAGACCTCGACGATCCGGGCGAGCGTGCCCTCCACACCGGAGACATCACCGTCGAGCCGGACGCGATCGCCGACGATCACCGATTTGCGGCCAAGTGCCCGGGCCTTGGTCGCGGTCAGCCGCGTCCCCGCCGACTCGAACTCCTCGTCGAGCAGGAGCACCCGATAACGTCCGCGGTCGACCGTGGTGACCAGACCCACGGGTGCATCGGAATAGTCCGGGCGCTGTTTCGTCCGCGGCCGGCTCCGGCGCCGGGGCCGATCGAAGCCGGCGTGGTCGTCCCACCGTACGCCGGCGCGGCGCTTGTTCATCCCGCCCCGTCCTGACGGGCGGCATCGGCGGCGCGCTCGGCGGCGATCGTGCGGTCGGACCACTCGTCGGAGTCGGCGAGCATCTGGGTCCACAGCAGCGAGAACTCCGGCATGGTCTTGCTGGTGCAGCCGATGTCGTCGAGGGTGATCGCGTCCACGAGCAGCCCCAGCAACGCGCCGGCGTGGGCCATCCGGTGGTCGGCATAGGTCCGCCACTCGCCGCCGTGCAGGACCCGTGGGTGGATCGTCAGCCCGTCGTCGGTCTGCTTCACGTGCGAGCCGAGCCCGTTCAGCTCAGCCTCCAGCGCGGCGAGGCGATCGGTCTCGTGGCCCCGGATGTGGCCGATCCCGCGGAGATGGCTGGCCTCCCGGGAGACCGCGGCGAGCGCCGCGATGACGGGGGTGAGCTCAGCGACGTCCGACAGGTCGAGGTCGACCCCGTGCAGGACGCCGGTGCCGCGCACGGTCAGGGCGTCCTCGGTGAGGATTGCCGTGGCGCCGAACTGCTCGAGAATGTGGCGGATGCGATCGCCGGGCTGGTTGGTGTGCACGGGCCAGTCGAGCACGCTGACCTGGCCGCCGGTGATGGCGGCCGCGGCCAGGAACGGTGCGGCGTTGGACATATCGGGAGCGATCACGACGTCGCGGGCGGCGATCGGGCCGGCCTCGACGCGCCAGCGACCGGGCTGGGTATCATCGATCCGGACGCCCCGCTCGCGCAGCATCGCGACGGTCATGTCGATGTGCAGCCGGCTCGGCAGGTTCGGACCGATGTCCTCGATGTCGAGTCCCCGGGCGCAGCGGGCACCGGTCAGCAGCAGCCCGGACAGGAACTGGCTCGACGCCGACGAGTCCAGCCGGATCGGGCCGCCGGGCAGCTGGCCCTGGCCTCCGATCGTGAACGGCAGCGTCGCGGTCCCGGGGGTGACCTCGGCGCCCATGTCATAGAGCGCGTCCAGCACCGGGCCCATCGGCCGGGCCTCCGCCTGGGGATCGCCGGTGAAATGCACCGGACTCGTGCCGAGGGCGGCGAGCGGTGGCAGGAACCGCATCACGGTCCCGGCCAGGCCGCAGTGGATCGTCGCCGGCGCGCTACCCAGGTCGGCGGGGGGAGTGATCACCCACGATCCGCGATCCTCCTCGATCGACACCCCGAGCTGGCGCAGCCCCGTGCGCATCAGCCGGGTGTCGCGAGCATCCAGGCCGCCGGTGATCCGGGAGGGTCCGTCCGCGAGCGCCGCAAGCACCAACGCTCGGTTGGTCTCCGACTTCGACCCCGGCACCCGCACCGCCGCATGCACGGGCTCCGTCGCGATGGGCGCGGGCCACGGTCCGGTGTCCACGGCGCGCCGTGGACGGACCGGCGGGAAGGGCGGGTGCGGGTCGTTAGTCACAAGACCGGAGTGTATCGACAGATCAGTGAGCCAGGTCCTTGGCCTGCAGGGCCACCTTGTGCTTCACGTTGTCCATCTGACGGGCCAGCTGCAGGCGGGTCAGCTCCGCATCCTTGCCCAGCGTCTTGCGGGTCTGGCCCACGTTGCGCTGCAGCTTGGCGGCGGAGTCCTGGGCCCGCCAGGCAAGGCCGGGGCGGCCCTCGGTGTCGCCGGCCGCGATGAGCGAGCCGCCGAGCAGGGCGATGTTCTTCAGCAGTTCGTTGCGCGCGAGTGAGCGCTCCTCCGGCGTCAGGCCCTTGGCATTGAAGCCCGCGAGCTGCGGCACCATCGACAGCGCGATCAGACCGGCGCCGAAACGGCGGCCCTTGCCGAAGATCATGCCGAGGCCGCCGGCGACCTGGAGACCTCCGGTGATCCGGGCGAGCGTCTCGGTGTCCTCGGGCACAGCGGCGGCCACCTCTGCGGGGGCGACCTTGCGGGCGAGCGGGACCACGGCGGCGGCGAAGCGTTCCTGCTCCGCTGCATAGGGCGCGGGATCCTTGAGGGCCTTGACGCCGTTCACGACGAAATAGCCGGCGAGCATGGTTCGGGCGGCAGCACGCAGCAGGTTCATGGCTCATGTCTACCGCGTTGGTGCGGTCGTGCCAACACCGGGGTGGGTGTCGATTTGTGCACCGCGGCGCCAAACTGCGGTCACGTTCCAGCGGCGGTCCAGGGCCACCAGATCCGCCCAGGCGCCGGGAGCGAGGGTGCCCACGTCGCGGAGGCCCAGATAGCGTGCCGGCAGCACCGTGAGCGAGCGGACCGCCGCCCGCCACGCGATCCCCGCGCCGACCGCGCCCCGCAACGCCGCGTCCAGCGTGAGCGTGCTCCCGGCGATCGTCTGCGTCCCTGCGATCCGTGCGATCCCGCCGCGCACGGTGACGGGCTGGGAGCCGAGTTGATAGGCCCCGTCGCAGCAGCCGGTCGCCGCCATCGCATCGGTGATCAGGATCAGGCGATCGGCGTGGGCGGTGAACAGCCACGCGATCAGCTCGGGCGCCAGGTGGACGCCGTCGAGGATGACCTCCAGCCACACGCGCGGGTCCTCGAGTAGGGCCAGGATCGGCCCCGGGGCGCGGTGGTGCAGCGGCGGCATCGCGTTGAACAGGTGCGTCGCACCCGTCACCCCCGCCGCGATCGCTGCCCGCGCCGTGGCCAGGTCGGCGCCGGTGTGGCCGAGGGCGGCGATCACGCCCCGCTCGCGCAGCAGGGCAACGGTGCGCAGCCCGCCGGCACGCTCGGCGGCGAGCGTCACCATCCGCACCGTGCCCCGTGCGGCGTCCAGCACCCCGGCCACCTCGGCCGGATCCGGATCGCGCAGGTGCTGTTCGGCGTGAGCGCCCTTGTGCGCCGCAGCGAGCCACGGCCCCTCCAGATGGATGCCCGCCAGCGACCCGTCGTGGACCAGCGGGGCGAGCGCGCGGACCTGCGCGTGGAGCAGCTCCAGCGGTTCGGTGACCAGCGAGGCCATGGCCGTCGTGGTGCCATGGGCGCGATGCAGCTCCAGCACCCGCTCCGGATCCTCGCTGAACGCGACCCCGCCGGCCCCGTGGCAGTGGGCGTCGATGAACCCGGGGACGAGGGTGATGTCGCCCAGCTCGACCGGCGCCGTCCCGGGCGTACGCCCGCTCCATCCGGTGCCGCGCGCCGCATCCCCGGGCGCGGAGGGGGCAGGACCGACCCCAGCGATGTGCGCACCGTCGAGGACGACCTCGCCCGGGGCGAAGACCTCTTCGCCGGTGAACACCCGGGCGGCGCGGAAGACGGTCACCAGAACTCCTGCCTGACCGGCTTGCCGCGACCGCGGATCGGGCGTTGCACCGCGTGGGTGGTGGTGTGCGACAGAGGGAACGCGACGCTCGGGCTCATCGGTGCCGCCTCCTCCTGCTGTCCTCGTGGCCTCATGGCCGTCTCGATCCTCACACACGATCAGCCGGCAGCGGTCTGCCAGCTCCCCGCTGGCCGCCGGTCGAGGCCGACGCACCGGCGGCGGACTACGGTGGGTCGGGTGTGTGGACGTTATGCGGCCTCGGCCGATCTTGCCCAACTCGTCGCGGAGTTCGAGGTCGAGGAGGTGGAGCAGGGCCCCGAGGGTCCGAGCTGGAACGTGGCGCCGACCGACCCGGTGCCGGCGATCGTCGAGCGCCTGCCCAAGGACGACCCCGACGGGGCCGCCGTGCGCAAGCTCGTCCAACTGCGGTGGGGCCTGGTCCCGTCCTGGTCGAAGGACGTCCGGGGCGGGGCCCGGATGATCAACGCGCGCTTCGAGACCGTCGCGGAGAAGCCGGCCTTCCGCAAGGCCTTCGCGGCCCGGCGGTGCCTGTTGCCCGCCGACGGCTACTACGAGTGGTACGCCGGGAGCGACCCCAGGCAGAAGCAGCCGTTCTTCATCCACCGCGGGGACGGGGACCTGCTGGTGATGGCGGGGATCTATGAGTTCTGGCGCGACGACACCCGCCCGGCCGGCGACCCCGGGGCCTGGGTGGCCTCGTGCTCGATCATCACGACCACCGCGACCGATTCCGTGGGCCACCTCCACGACCGGATGCCGATGATCATCGCCCGCGAGGCCTGGGCGGAGTGGCTCGACCCACGCCGCACCGATCCCGCGGAGGCGCTCGACCTCCTGTGCGTGACCGGCGCCGATCAGCTGGCGGCCTATGCGGTCGGCCGGGCCGTCGGCAATGTCCGCAACAACGGCCCCGAGCTCGTCGAGCCGCTGGAACAGCCGTGAGCGTGAGCCTTCGCATCGACGACGTCGCGACCGAGCTCGGGCCGGCGCGGATGTTCGGCGCCGTGCCCACCGACCCGGCCTGGGTGCTCCTGCTCGGCCACGGCGCGGGCGGTGGCGTCGACGCGCCCGACCTCAAGGCGCTCACCCGGCTCAGCGACGACGCCGTCGCGGTGCTGCGCTTCGAGCAGCCCTGGCGCACCGCCGGCAAACGGGTGGCGCCGGCGCCCGCGCGCCTCGATCTGGGCTGGCTGGCCGCCCGTGCGTACGCCCAGGAGCGTTTCCCCGCCCTCCCGCTGCGGCTCGGCGGCCGCAGCGCCGGGGCCCGGGTCGCCTGCCGGTCCGCGGCCGGCGACCCAGCGGGAGTGGCCGGGGTGATCGCCCTGTCCTTCCCGCTGCACCCGCCCGGCAAGCCGGCCGCGAGCCGGGCGACGGAGC
>JAUNRO010000200.1 GCA_030544185.1 Propionibacteriaceae bacterium
CGGGTGGGGCGGAGCTAGACACGGGCGGCAGCGTACTGCGCACGGCCCCCGCCCGCGCCGAACCCGTGCCGAGTGGGCGGTGGGAAGACGATCAGGCGAAGAAAGCTGGCGCCCCCGAGAGGATTCGAACCTCTGCTCCCGCCTCCGGAGGGCGGTGCTCTATCCCCTGAGCTACGGGGGCCGGGCGCCGCATCACAGGGTGATGGAGACGCCGTGGGCTAGGCCGTCGTACACAGTAGCAGAACAATTTCTTGGCTGTCGCACCCATCTGGCACAGTTCGGGTCATGACCCACATGCACCTCGCCGGAGCCATTCACGCCGAGACGCTCAGCCCTGCCCCCAAGTGGTTGCAGCTGCCGACCGACGTGAACGCGCTCGATCCGAAACTGTGGGCCCGGTCGGTCACCCGCGGCGCCGACGGCGTGCTCCGGGTCGGCGGGCTGGACGTCACCGCGATCGCCGAGCAGGTCGACACCCCGGCGTACGTGATTGACGAGGCCGACTTCCGTGCCCGCGCGAAGGAGTTCCGGGAAGCGTTCGACGGCTGGGACGTCTTCTATGCCGCGAAGTCGTTTCTCTGCACCATCAGCGCGCGCTGGATCGCCGAGGCGGGGCTCAACATGGACGTCTGTTCCGGCAACGAGCTCACGGTCGCGCTCGCTGGCGGCATGCCGCCCGAGCGGATCGGTTTCCACGGCAACAACAAGACGGTCGCTGAGCTGACCCAGGCGGTCGAGGCCGGCGTGGGGCGCATCATCGTCGACTCGATGACCGAGATCGAACGGCTGCAGGAGATCTGCGCCGAGCGCGGGGTCACCTCACCCGTCATGGTGCGGGTGACAGCGGGGGTGGAGGCGCACACGCACGAATACATCGCAACGGCGCACGAGGACCAGAAGTTCGGGCTGTCGATCACCGGTGGCCAGGCGCGCCGGGCCCTCCTCGCCTGTCACGAGGCGGCCAACCTCGACCTGCGCGGGGTGCATTCCCACATCGGTTCCCAGATCTTCGAGACTGCGGGCTTCGAGGTCGCGATCCGCCGGACGCTGGAGCTGCACAAGGAATTCCTCGACGCCACCGGGGTCGAGCTGCCCGAGCTCGACCTTGGCGGCGGGTTCGGCATCGCCTATATCAGCGCCGACCGGCCGCGCTCGGCGGCCTATCTGGCCGGCGCGATGGAGGCGCTGGTCCAGCGCGAGTGCCGGGGCCTGGAGCTCGCGACCGTGCCGCAGCTGTCGGTCGAGCCCGGCCGCGCGATCAGCGGGACCCCGGGGATGGCGCTCTATCGGGTCGGCACCGTCAAGATGGTGGATCTGGCCGAGGGCATGCAGCGGTGCTATGTCTCGGTGGACGGCGGGATGAGCGACAACATCCGCCCCGCTCTGTATGGCTCGGAATACTCGGCGACGCTCGCCTCGCGCCGTTCGGCGGCCGGGCCCCTGCTGTGCCGCGTGGTCGGCAAGCACTGCGAATCGGGTGACATTCTCGTGCGCGACGAGTTCCTGCCCGCCGACATCGCACCCGGGGACCTGATCGCGGTGCCGGGTGCGGGGGCGTACAGCCGATCGATGGCCAACAACTATAATCACGCCCTCAAACCGCCGGTCGTGGCCGTGCGGGACGGGGAACTGAGCACCCTGATCCGCCGGGAGACCATGGCCGACCTGCTGGCGCTCGATGCCGGCTGGGCCGGGCACGGTTGACCGGCAGCCACGCCCCGGTGGCCCCGCCGGCAGCCCGCCAGGCGTACCGGTTCGACCAAACCCGCGCCTGCACGCGAGAATGGCGCGTGCCACCCGGGTCGAATCGCTCGCCTCGCCAGCAGGCGGACGGGACCACGACGCGCCCCGGCTGCGGCGCCACCGAAGAACTAGCGACACGGAGAGTCTGAAGCGATGATCACTAACCCCTCCGACCCCCTGCGGGTGGCACTGCTCGGCTGCGGTGTCGTGGGCTCCGCGGTCGCCCGGCTGCTCACCGACCACGCGGAGGACCTCGCGGCCCGCGTCGGTCGAGGGCTGGAGCTCGCGGGCATCGCCGTGCGCCGCCTGGAGGTGGATCGCCCGGGCCTCGAGGCGGCGCTGTTCACCACCGATGCCGAGGCGCTGGTGGCCCGATCGGACGTGGATTTGGTCGTCGAGGTGATCGGCGGCATCGAGCCGGCCCGGTCGCTGATTCTCAAGGCGCTGGGCAACGGGGCCTCGGTGGTGACGGCCAACAAGGCGCTGCTGGCCGAGGACGGGCCGCGGCTGTTCGAGGCGGCGGAGGCCGCCGGGGTGGACCTCTATTATGAGGCGGCGGTCGCCGGGGCGATCCCGATCATCCGGCCGTTGCGCGAATCGCTGGTGGGCGACGACATCACCACGGTGATGGGCATCGTCAACGGCACCACCAACTTCATCCTCGACAAGATGCACACCGAGGGCTCCAGCTTCGACGACGTGCTGGCCGAGGCGCAGGCGCTGGGCTACGCCGAGGCCGATCCGACTGCGGACGTGGAAGGCTTCGACGCCGCCGCCAAGGCCGCGATCCTGGCCGGGCTTGCGTTCCACAGCCGGGTGACGGCAGGCGATGTGCACCGCGAGGGCATCACCGAGATCTCGAGTTCCGATATCGCCGCCGCGAAGTCGATGGACTGCACCGTGAAAGCGCTGGCGATCTGCACCTCCGAATCGGTCGACGGCGAGCGCCGCATCTCCGTGCGCACCCATCCGGCGATGATCCCCAACGCCCACCCGCTGGCGAGCGTGGGCGGGGCCTACAACGCCGTGGTCGTCGAGTCCACCAATGCGGGGCGGCTCATGTTCTATGGTCCGGGTGCCGGCGGTGATCCGACCGCGTCCGCGGTCATGGGCGACCTCGTCACCGTGGCCCGCCACCGGGTGCGCGGGACGTCCGGGCCGGGCGAATCGGCGTACGCCCAGCGCGCCGTCATGGCGATCGACGAGGTCGTCACGCGCTATTTCATCAGTCTTGAGGTCGCCGACCAGCCGGGTGTGCTCGCGACCGTGGCGGCGTGCTTCGCCGACCACAGCGTGTCGGTGCAGACGATGCGGCAGGAGGCCTCGCAGCGCGGGGACGAGAACGGTGCGCGGCTGGTGCTCGTCACCCACTCGGCGCCCGAGAAGGCGTTGCAGGCGACGGTGGAGGCTCTGGGCGCGCTGCCCCAGGTGCGCGAGGTTCTTTCGGTGATGAGAGTCGAGGGTGAGTGATGGAGTTCAGCGCGCCGCAGGCCGGCCTGATCGAGCGCTATCGGCAGTGGCTGCCGATCGAGGCCGATGATCCGGTCGTGAGCCTCGGGGAGGGGAGTACGCCGCTGGTGCAGGCGCCGGTGCTGTCGGCGAGGTTCGGCTGCGAGGTGTGGGTCAAGGTGGAGGGCGCCAACCCGACCGGCTCGTTCAAGGACCGCGGCATGACGGTGGCGGTGTCGAAGGCCGCGGCCGAGGGCGCCCAGGCCGTCGTGTGCGCGTCGACCGGCAACACCTCCGCCTCGGCCGCGGCGTACGCCGTGCGGGCCGGCATGAAGCCGATCGTGCTGCTGCCCGAGGGCAAGATCGCCAAGGGCAAGCTCGCGCAGGCGATCGTCTATGGCGCGAAGATCGTCCAGGTCGACGGCAACTTCGACCAGTGCCTCACCGTGGCCCGCAAGCTCGCCGAGGCCTATCCGGTCGCGCTGGTGAACTCGGTCAACCCGTTCCGTCTCGAGGGCCAGAAGACCGCGGCGTTCGAGATCATCGATGCCCTCGGCGATGCACCCGATCTGCACGTGATGCCGATCGGCAATGCGGGCAATATGCCGGCCTACTGGCGGGGATTCAAGCAGTACGCCGAGGCGGGCAAGGCGACCAAGCGGCCGAGGATGTGGGCCGTGCAGGCCGAGGGCGCGGCGCCGCTGGTGCTCGGCCACCCGGTCCTCGACCCGGAGACCATCGCCACCGCGATCCGGATCGGGAACCCGGCGTCGGCGGATCTCGCCAATGCGGCCCGCGACGAGTCGGGCGGCCGCTTCACGGCCGTGTCCGATGAGCAGATCCTCACCGCCCAGCGATTCCTCGCGGCCCAGGAGGGCATCTTCGTGGAGCCCGCCTCGGCCTCCGGGGTCGCGGCGTTGCTGGCGGCGCACGAGGCCGGCGAGCTCGAGACCGGGCAGCGGATCACGATCACCGTCACCGGCAACGGGCTGAAGGACATCGACACCGCGTTGTCGGGGATCGCCATCGAGACCGAGGTCGTCGCCCCTGAGGCGATGGCGGTCGCCGATGCCATCGGGTTGGAACAATCCGGTGCCACGGATTCCGGTCGGGAATGAGCCCGGGCTGGGATGAGCCGGTGAGCGCGGAACCTGAGCTCCTGCGAGCGGGGCGCCGGGTCCACCTGCGCGTCCCCGCCAATACCGCCAACCTGGGCCCGGGCTTCGACAGCCTCGGTCTGGCGTTCGACTGGCTCGACGACTGCCTCATCGAGGTCCTGGCCTCCGGCGTCCAGGTCGAGGTCACCGGCGAAGGGTCGGGGTTCGTTCCGCGCGACCGCTCCCACCTGGTGATCCGGTGCCTGGATCAGGGCCTGGCGGCGCTGGGTGCGGCCGCCCCGGGCGTACGCCTGGTCGCGCACAACACCATCCCGCACACGCGCGGGCTCGGGTCTTCGGCAGCGGCGACCGTGGCGGGGCTGCTGGCGGCCTGGGCGCTCGCCCGGCCCGAGGACGAGGTCGACCGGCAGTGGCTGCTGACCGAGTCGAACAAGGTGGAGGGCCACCCCGACAACGTGGCCGCCGCGATCTTCGGCGGGTTCGTGCTCACATGGGTCGACGACGAGACCGAACCGGGCTCCGTGCATGCGGCGCAGGGTGTGCTGCATCCGGACGTGCGGCTGTTCGCCTATGTCCATCCGGCGCCTGTGGCCACCAAGGCCGCGCGCAAGGCCCTGCCGGCCAAGGTTCCGCACGGCGATGCCGCGCGGAACGCGGGGCGGGCCGCGCTCCTCACCCATGCACTGGCGGTCGAGCCCCAATTGCTGCACGCCGCAACCCGGGAGTGGCTGCACCAGGACTATCGGGCGGCGCTGATGCCCGAGGCCACCGCGCTGGTGCGATCGCTGCGGGACCGCGGGTTCGGGGCGGTCATCAGCGGTGCGGGGCCGACGGTGCTGGTCCTCACCGATGCCGCGAAGGCGGGCGAACTCGACGGCAGCGAGGCGGGGGAGTTCCGCCGCTATGCACTCGATGTCGGCGGGCCCGCGGAGCTCATCGGCTGATCCTCCGCTCCGGGCCCGGATCCGTCCTGTGCGGCACCCGAAGGTGGTCCGGTGTTGCGAGAGGATCCCATCGCGGTGCTAGTGTGGATCACACGGGAACACCTTCTGTTGTTCACCGCGCGCCGCACAGGTCTGGCGCCTGATCAACCCAGCATCCTCCGCGTCCTGCACGCACGCTGACGATCACCCTGGGATGCCTTCGCCATGCGGGGCCCCGACCTGAACAGGATCACCGGTTCGATGCGTGGTCCGTAGCCGGCCGAGCGAGTTCATCCGGAACGACGCGGCTGGACCGAAAGGACACCAGTGACAGAAACCACCGAGGCGACGCCCACTGCGCACGGCAACGACGCTGGAGCCGGGCAGGAGACCTCCGCCCCCCGTCGCCGAAAGGGTTCGGGTCTGGATGCGATGCTGCTCCCCGAGCTCAAGCAGCTGGCCTCGAGCATGGGGCTGCGTGGCACCGGGACGATGCGCAAGAGCGCGCTGATCGAGGCCATCAAGGCCGCCCAGTCAGGGGGAAGCTCCGACGGCGGGGGCCGCGCCGCGACCGCGCGCCCAGCCAAGCGCCAGGAGCCGCCGGCGGATTCCGCCGCGGCCACCCGGTCCGAGCACCGCGGCGACGGCGGTGCGGCTGAGCAGGCCACGACGGAGCAGCCCACCCGCGACCGGGGCGATCGCAACGCCCAGCCCGCCGCCGATGCGCGCGAGTCCAGGGACCGCTCGGGTGACCAAGGCGATCAGGTCCAGCGCGGGGACTCCCGGCGTACGCGCCGCGACCGCCGGGGTGAGGACACCAACGGCGGCAGCGACGAGGAG
>JAUNRO010000201.1 GCA_030544185.1 Propionibacteriaceae bacterium
AATGTGTTCATGGGCGTATGACTTTTTCCCGCTAAGCGGGTCAAAGTCATACGCATCGCGCCCAGCACCGACGGGGCAAGCAACCACACACGCAGAATCCACGTCCAGCGCCCCACGCAGCAGCATTCGCCCTTGTCAGCCCCACTCGCGATCGGACTGGGCGTGGATTCTGCGCAGCTGGGCGACGCCACTTTCGTCACAGGGCCTAGTCCCAGACAGGGCTCAAGGGCCGAGCCCTAGTCGAGCAGGATCTCCGCCACTCCGCGCGCGGTCGCCCATTCCCGGGCGGCTGCGCGCAGCGCTGCCTCGATGGGGACGCGGGGCTGGTCGGGGCGCACGAAGAGCCGATCGGTGCGGAGCACGCCGCCGCCGCGGGGCCGGCCCGGCCAGGGCAGCGGGCGGAACCAGACCGTGACGAGCACTCCGGCATGCTCACCAAAGAGCTCGGCCCACCACGCGGGATGGAGATCGGGGGCCGCGAGCCACGCCTGGGCATACCGATCCAGGAAACCCGGCTCGCCCGGCAGCCCGTCTGCACGCGCGGCCTGGAGGATCAGCGCGGCGACCAGCAGTGCGTCGTCACGCGTGGCCTGGCGGACCAGCACCCCCTCCATTGCGTCAGCCTTGCACATCGAAAGGACGAGGGGGAACAGCGCTGCGAGCGCACCGACAACGAATGTGTCTCGGTTTGGGACGCTGCCGAACGGGTCCTTGTGCCGGTCAATGGAACGTCGGCACACTACATCAGGCGGGGGGAACCGGAGGGATCCCGACGCAAATTCGGCTTGTGGGAAGCACAAAGCGCGGCTTCGACCGGGGCAGCCGGGGTGGCCCCTAGGCATTCCTCGGAGTGCTCACGACAATGACTCCTGGCAGCCTAGGGGCCGAACCTGAGGATGCCCCAGGAGCAAGAGAAGACTTAACGTGCAAGGAGGCACAATGTCGCAGGCAACTGCTGCACCACCTTTGGACTATGAGAGCCCGGAGATGCAAAAGAAGCGCCGCAGCACCGTGGCGTGGGTCGTGGGCCTTGCGTTCCTCGGCCTCGTGTTCGACGGCTATGACCTGGTCGTCTATGGCGCGGTGCTGCCGCGGTTCATGATCGGTGAGCCAGGCAATGCCGTCCTCGGCGATCCGCTGAGCCCTGCGCAGGCCGGCGTCGTCGGTTCCTACGCGATGATCGGCGTCATGATCGGCGCCCTCGTCGCCGGCACCATCGGCGACATCATCGGCCGCCGACTGGTCATGCTCGGGTCGCTCGCCTGGTTCTCGATCGGCATGGCACTCAGCGCATTCGCCGGCAGCGTGATGATGTTCAGCATCTGGCGCGTCTTCACCGGCCTCGGTGTCGGTGCCCTGGTCGGCATCACCGGCGCGATCGTGGCGGAGTTCGCCCCGCCCGGGAAGAAGAACCTGGCCACCGCGGTCGTCCATGCCGGCGTTCCGATGGGCTCGCTGCTCTCGGCGCTGCTCGCCATCGGGATTCTGTCGCCGATGAACGCCTCCATCGCCGAGCACACCGCAGACTTCCGCGTCATGTTCCTGATCGGCGCCCTGCCGCTGGTCACGGTGCTGCCCCTCGCGATCTGGAAGCTGCCCGAGTCCGTGGCCTGGCTCGCCTCGCGCGGCAAGATGGACAAGGCCCTCGAGGTCTCCCGCAAGACCGGTGTCCCGATCCCCGAGGCTCCTCCGGCGCGCCAGGAGACGGCCAAGGCCAGCGACTCCCGCTCCGGCTGGGCCGGCCTGTTCAGCGCCTATCTGTTCCCGACCATCCTCATCGGCCTGATCTCGGCGCTCTGCCTGCTGCTGGTCTATTCGCTGAACACCTGGCTGCCCAAGATCATGCTGCCGGTGCTCGGCTCCAGCGGCTCGCTGGCGCTGCTGCTGGTCCTCAACGGTGGCGCGATGCTCGGCACGCTGTTCGGCTCGCGCCTGGCTGACAAGTTCAGCCCGCAGCGCATCGTCGCCGTCGGCTTCGTGGTCGGCGTGGTCGCGATCGGCATCATCGGTCTCCTCGCCTCCACCATCGATCTGCCGACCGAAGAGCAGGTCCAGCAGGGCATGACCGCCGAGGTCGGCATCGCCATCGTCTTGCTGCTGCTCGCCACGATCGCCCTGGTGGGCGTTGGCACCTCGGGTGTCCAGACGCTGATCTATGCGATGGCCGCAAACTACTACCGCACCAACGTCCGCGCTGCCGGCGTGGCCTGGACCGGTGGCTTCGGCCGCCTGGGCGGTGTGTTCGGCCCGATCATCGGTGGCGCTCTTGCGGCGGTCTTCGTGGGTTCGATCGAGATGATCTTCTATGTGCTGGCCGGCGTCGCCCTGCTCGCCATGGTGCTCACGCTCATCCTCCCGCAGCCGAAGACCGAAGCGGTGGCCGAGCAGATCGAGGCCTCCGTGACGGCTCCGGCGCTCGCGGCACCGGCCGCGGAGAAGTCGGCGCTCTATGGCACGATCATGGCCGTGGTTGACGAGACCGGCAACGAGCTCACCCGCACTCGAATCTCCGAGTTCGTGTCGCTCACCGGCAACAGGGTCCACCTCGTCTATCTGGCCCCCGAGCGCGTCATCGCCGGCGAGGTCAGCGACAACGACGTGGCCATCGACCCGCGGCATGTCCGCAACCTGCAGGACTACGTCAACCGCGTCACCGAGCAGGGCATCCAGACCAGCGGTCAGGTGCTCACCGCGACCCTGTTCGGCCGCGGCGACGCCGTGGTCGATCTCGCGGAGCAGCTGCAGGCCGACCTGATCATCCTCAACACTGAGGAGGGTGGCCAGCGCGCCAAGGCGGCCCTCGCCGAGGACGTCGCCCGCAGCAACCCGAAGATGGCGGTGCTCATCGCCCGCTCGACCCAGTGACCTCACGCTAGGTCTTCCGCCATCAGCCCCCGGCCATCAGGGCCGGGGGCTGATGCATTTCCTGAGCGGTCCCGCGGGAACGTCGCGGACCGGTGGGGCTCGTCAGGTGCGGTGCAGCGGGACCAGATCCGGCACCGCCAGGCGTACGCTCGCCGCCGACGCATCGTCCGCCTCCACCCCCGCCGCCTCGACCGCAGCCACGCGCGAGCGCCACGCCTGCTGTTCCCGCGCGGCGTCCTCGGCCGACCAGCCGAGCAGGGGCGCCACGACCTCGCAGATCTCGGCCATCGCGGCCACCCCCCGGTCGGGGGTCTCCATCGCCAGCCGGAGACGGTGGAGCAGGATGTCCTCCAGGTGCAGGGCGCCCTCGCGCAGGACGGCGTACGCCGCCTCGGCGCGCAGATAGGCCGGTGCCGCGGTGAGCGATGTGAGCCAGTCCGGGTGCTCGTCGATCAGCTCGAGCAGGTCGGCGATATCGCTGCCATAGCGGCTGATCAGGTGCTCGATCCGGGCATCGTCCCAGCCCAGGCGCGGGGCGCGCCGCTGCAGGTCCGCAGCCGCGGCGGCGACCCCGGCACCACCGACGAGCGGCGTCCGGTCGGTGATCGACGGGTTCTGCTCGGCGTTCCGGGCGCCCAGCGCGAAGTCGACGGCATCCTCCGCCATCGCCCGATAGGTCGTCAGCTTCCCGCCCGCGATGACGATGAGCCCGGGCGCGACCTCGCTGACGGTGTGCTCGCGCGACACCTTCGTCGAGGAGGTCGGATCGGCGGGCTGGAGCAGCGGTCGCAGCCCGGCCCAGGTGCTGATCACGTCGGCGCGGGTGAGGTTGCTCGCCAGGACGGCGTTGGCCTGCTCCAGCACATAGTCGATATCGCCCGCGGTCGCGACCGGGTGCAGCCGGTCGGGCTCCCACACGGTGTCGGTGGTGCCGATCACCCAATAGCGCTGCCACGGGATGATGAACAGCACCGACTTCTCGGTCCGCAGGAACAAGCCCGTGTCGCCACGGATCCGGGACCTGTCGAAGACCAGGTGGATGCCCTTGCTGGCGAGCACCTTGAGGCCCTCGCCCTCGCCCAGCCCGGCGAGCCGCTCGGTGTCCTCGGTCCACACACCGGTGGCGGAGATGACGCGGCTCGCCCGGATCGTGTGGCGCGCACCGGTCTCGAGGTCGGCGATCTCGGCCCCGGTCACCCGCTCACCGTCGCGCACGAGCCCGACGGCCTGGGTGCGCGACGCGGCGTACGCCCCGTAGCGGGCCGCCGTGCGCACCAGGGCGATCACCAGCCGTGCATCGTCGACCCGGGCGTCATAGAAGCGGATCGCCCCCACCAGCTGATCCGGCCGCAGATCGGGGAACCGCTCGAGCGCCTGGGTGCGGGAATAGTGCTTCTGGATCGGCACCCGGGCGCCGTGGGAGCCGACCTGGGCGAGGGTGTCATAGAGACCGACACCGACCGCCGAATAGCCACGCTCGACCACCGGGGTCTTCAGCGGCCACAGGAACGGCTGGGCCGTGACGAGGTGGGGCGCGAGCTTCTCCAGCAGCAGTCCCCGCTCGCTGAGGGCCTCGGCGACCAGGCCGAAGTCGAGGTTGTAGAGATAGCGCAGCCCCCCATGCACCAACCGCGAGGACCGCGACGAGGTGCCGGCGGCCCAGTCCTGCATCTCCACGATGCCCGTCCGCAGCCCGCGGGTCGTGGCGTCCAGCGCGATCCCGGCACCGGTGATCCCGCCGCCGATCACCAGGACGTCGAGGCCGTCGGGATCGGCCATCGCGGCCAGCGCCGCGGAGCGGGTGTGCCGGGTCAACGCGCTCAGGGTCACGCTCCGGAGTCTAGGTGGCGAGCGCACGGTCCACGTCCCGGCCCGGTCCATCAATGCGTGGCGGCTCCGGTGCCGGGGTCGGTGCGGGAGCGCTCGCGCATGAACCGCGCGGGGATCTCCACCTGGTCGGCCCGGTTCCACGTGCGCGCCCACCCCGCGAGATCGAGCAACCCGTCGAGCAGATGGGCGGTCAGACCCCAGATGAACAGCTCGTCGGCGAGGAACGCCGGGCCGTGATAGCCCGACGGGTGGCGGGCGATGCGCCGGTTGGCGGGGTCGACGAGATGGCTGACGGGGATGTGGTGGACGGACTCGACCTCGGCACGATCCCGCGCATACACCTCATGGGGGTCCACCCACCAGCCCACCACCGTGGTCACATCGAACCCGGACACAGCGACATGCGCGGCGGGCAGGGAGCCGAGCAGGCGCACGGTGTCACGGCGCAGCCCGATCTCCTCGTCGGCTTCCCGCAGCGCGGCATCCTCGACGCTCGGATCGCCCGGATCGACACCGCCGCCGGGGAAGGCGATCTGACCAGCGTGGTGACGCAGGCTGTGGGCGCGCTCCAGGACGGTGAGCACCGGCTCATCGTTCGACGCCACCGAGAACAGCGCCAACACCGCCGCCTGCCGCGCGGCGTTGCCGACGGCCGGGCGGTCGGCAACGACCTGATCCGCCAGCTCGGCCCTGGTCAGGCTGCTCTCGAGGCGGCGCAGCGGCTGCGGGACCTGCGTGGAATCGTTCACAGGGTCACCCCCAGGTGGGTGTCGATGAGCTCGAGGAGCTGATCGGTCGACGTGACGGGCCCTGGGTGGCGGTGGACGACCCGGCCGTCGGCAGCGACCAGGACGGTCTGGGGCGGGCCGACGATCCGCAGGTCGGGGGCGATGGCCTTGTCGGGGTCGACCAGCTGGGGATAGCGCCAGCCGGCCTCCTTGGCGAACTCCACCGCGAGCTCGGGCTTGGGATCGACGTAGTCGATGCCGAGGAACTCCACCCGGTCCCCCGCCCGGCCCGCCGCCTCGGTGAGGAACGGCGCCTCGTCGCGGCAGGGACCGCACCACTGGGCCCAGACGTTGATCACCAGCGGGGTGCCGCGCAGGCCGGCGAGGCGGACGCGTGAGTCGGCGCCCAGGCAGTCGAGGGTGATGTCCGGCAGGCCGTCGGCGCGGGCGGGCACGCTGGGATCGGACGCCGGGCAGTCCGCGATGCCCGCGGCCCGGCGCTGCTCCAGGACGTGGGCGGTCGAGCCGGCCCCGCGCACCTCCGGCTCACGGGCGCCCGGTTCGCTGCGGGGCTGGACCTGGGCGCCACCGCACCCGGCGACGGCAAGCGCGAG
>JAUNRO010000202.1 GCA_030544185.1 Propionibacteriaceae bacterium
TCACTCTGGCGGTCACTTTCTGGGTCCTTCCGGAGTACGGCGGCGGCGTCGACGACGGTATTGGTGTCAGTGACTGCGGTGAAGTGCTGGCGGTTGACGGCCTCGGTGTGGCCGAGGAGCCGGACGCGGGTCGCCTCGGGCAAGGTGTCGTACAGCAGCGTGTTCAGGGTCGTGCGCCACGAGTGGCCGCGCTCGACCTCGAACATGGGCAGCTCCAGGTCCTCGGCGATGGCCATGTAGAGGGCGGCGATCTTGCGGTCGCGGTTGCGGGGGTCCCACCGCTTGGCCGCATCGGTCGGCGTCGGGAAGAGCGGGTGCGATGGGTCGGCAACGGCGTCGAGGCGCCGCGCCAGCCGCTCGCTGATCCGTGGGTCGAGCACGGGCACCGGGCGGTCTTTGCGCGTCTTGACGCCCTCGGCGGGCAGCCAGAACACGAAGGTCCCGTCGGCGTCCACGGAGCACTCCCCCGCCGGCCGAGTCGCCAGCTCGCTGGTCCGCAGGCCGGTGGTCGCCTGGGCGAGGATGACGTCGATGACCTGGCCGCGCTCGCGGATCGCCTGGTCCCACGTCCAGCGGCCGCGCTTGGGTTGTGGGGCGTCGGTGGGGTCGAGGGTGAGCAGGTGGTCGACGACCCGGCGGTAGTCCGTCAGCGACAGGGCCTTGCCTCCGCGGTCGACCTTGGGGGCCTTGGCCTCCGACAGGTCGAGGTCGAGGTCGAGCAGTGGGTTCCACTCGATCAGCTCGTCGACCTTGAGGGGGGCGGCGAGGTACTTCTTGGCGACGATGCGTGCGTGCTTGATGTTGCCCTTGCCGTGGAGCCTGCCGATCTCTTCGAGCGCCTCCTTGAGGGCTCGGGGCCGCATGGCGTCGTGGATGGAGAGCCCGGCCAGCGACTTCGGGTGCTTGCACTTGGGGTCGTCGCACTCGCCGCGCAGCAGCCGGTAGGCCAGCTCGTAGCGGCGCGTCGTGGTGTCGGCGAGGCGGTCTGCACGGATGGCGGGCAGGGTCACCGACTCCATGTAGCTCAGTACGGGGCTCAGCGGCGTCCAGGCGGCGTTTCCCGGGGCCTTGAGGAGCTTGTCGGCCGTGGCCTTGGCCCGGCTGCGCACGATGCCCTTGGTGGGCGCCTGGGTGAGCTTCTCGACGAGCTTCCCGCTGGGCAGCCTGAGCCGCCACTTCAGGGCCCATCCGTCGCGGTAGGGGAACGGCTTCGCGCGGTCGATGCTGTGCTGCCCCGGTTCGAGCCGGGTGGTTGCTGCTCGGGCCATCTGCGGTCACTTTCTCTCACGTTCAAATGGAGGGTAGCGGTCACTTCCTCGCAGGCGCAAGTGGGGAGCGGGTTGCATCAGGATTGACAGGGCCGGTATGCTCGCTGATATACCCGCTTGCGAGCTCTCGGGCCGGGCGGGGCCGGCCCGTGGCCGACGGTTCGGTAACCACTGTGGTCTGACCCTCCGCTCGGCGGGAGAGGGTTGAGGAGCTGGGCTCCTCACGCGGCGCGTCCGAACGTGCCGCGCCTGATCTGTCTTGATCGGCATTCGGTGAGGCCGACGGTCATCCGTCGCCTCCGAAGGAACTCCGATCATGTCGCTCTCGACCGCTGCTGCGCAGGGCAGCCACGCTGCCACTCCTGCCGCCCTATCCCCCGAGGAAGCCGGGCGCTACCTGGGTGGCCTCGCCGCGAAGACGCTGGCCAACTGGCGCGTCCAGGGCCAGGGGCCCGCGTACGTCCGTGCAGGTGGGAAGAACATCGTCTACCGGATCGTCGACCTCGACGCCTGGCTCGCACAGAACCGTGTCGGCGGTGATGCCGGATGAGCGCCAACACCCGTGCCCCAGATTCAACCCGTCCGACCTGCTTGGAGAAGGGGTCCTCTCCCTTGCCCGAGCTCGAAAACCCGGGTTCTGGAGGGGTTGAAACCTCCGTACAAAAACGGCCAAACGGACGCAGTCCCGTCGAGGAGGCCCCCGAATCCTGCTCTGACCAGGCCTTAGACGCGGGCGACTCCTTGGGTTCGCCCGCGTCCGTTTCGGAAACGGACGCAGAGTTCGTCGAATCTGACGCAGCCGGACTTGTCGCCGTGAGCTACGCGGATCAGAGCATCCCTGGTGCCGATCCGAGCGACGACGTTGCGCCGGTCGTCATCACCTCGACGCCTGGGCACGTAGGTGCCGCTCGTGACTTCTTCGCGGCGCAGAAGGCCGCCGAGACGAACGACCAGAAGAGGCGGGCTCGTGAGAAGTCCCGCGTGTACTCCGTGATGCAGTACCTCCGCCACCCCAAGACGGGTGAACCGATGTTTGCCCAGGAGCTGCTCGACGAGGGTCTCGTCACGCTCAAGGACCGTCTTCACCGCTGGTGCTACATCTGGCATGACAGCGACCAGCTCGTCGAGGTGGACGAGGGGACGCTGGACATGGTGTGCATCGGCGTCAAGGGCGAGCACGTGCACATGGTGCTGTGGACCACCGAGGACCGCCCGACGCTGCGCACCGTGTCGGATGCGTTCAGCATTCCGTCGGCGCGGGTGAAGCTGCCGAAGGAGGACACCGCTCGCACCGGCGGCGTGCAGCACAAGGGCCGGGATGCTGCGGAGAAGGCGTTCTTCGACTTCGCGGAGTACCTGACCCACGAGACGCGCAGCGCAAGTGGCCTGCCCGGCGTGACGCAGCCGGAGCGCTACTACCTGGTGGACCGGGACCAGCCCGGGCACCCGGGCAAGTACCAGTACGGCCGGGGCCGGGTCGTCGCCGACTTCGACTTCTCCAAGGAGTTGGACGCCCACATGGCGGGGCGGGTTTCGGCGGCCGGTGGCGGTGAGGCGAAGTCGCTGCGTGCGCGCAAGCTGAAGCTGCGCCGTGCCGTGGGTGAGGGCATGTCGCTGGAGGACGCCCGGGCTGCTGACTTCGACGCCTACGCCGACGACCTGCCTCGGCTCCGCGAACTGGCCCGCGAGTATGACGCGATTCAAGGGCGTGAGCGCGCCGCTGAGCTCGGCAACACGTGGCAGAAGTCGCTCGTGGTTGCCGTTGGCAGGACCCGTGCGGGCAAGGACGTGCTCCTAACTGAGCTGGTGAATCAGCTTGTCTGGCTGGTTGGACTGGCAGGGGCCTCCTGGTCCGTGGTGAAGCCTGCCGGGCGCAACACTTTGGAGGGGATCGGACGCGCCGAAATCGTGCATCACGAGGATGCGCGCTACGAGCTGCTGCCTCGCTACGACGAGGCCCTGCGCTACCTCGATCCGAACGACGCCGTCGAGGCCGGGACGCGCCACAAGAACACCGCTGCCCCGACACCTCGCGCGATCCTCATGAGCTCGTCCGAGACGCTCCTCTCGTTGGCCTACACGCTCAAGAGGCGCGCTGACTCCGAGTACCTCGCCGAGCTCGCCTCCGACCACAAGACGGCACCGAAGCTCCCGCTCAACGTCGATGAGTTCTTGTACCGCATCGGGTGGGCCGTCGAGGTCACTAAGCCGGACCACGTGGACCCGGATGATTTCGACGCTGTGCGTGCCGAGATGTTGGTCGCGGTGTCACGGGTCCGGGAGGGCTCGGACACCAGGATCGAGCCGGTCGTCAACGGCAACGGGGACTACATCGGGAAGATCCGCACCGGGCATCGTCTGGACCCGGTGGCGGTCATCAAGGGGTGCGATGCGGCGGCTCGGTTCCTGGCCGTTTCGATCCTCGCTGAGCGGAATCCTGACGTCACCTCTGCGATCCCCGTCGAGGCACTTACCGACCTCCTTGAAGAGCAGGCCGGGATCGAGTCCGCGGCCCATGCTGAGAGGGTCGCGGAAGAGCAGGCTCGTGAGATCGAGCGGCTGCAACGTCAGCTAGCGGACATCAAGCGGGATGAGCAGCGCCGAAAGGCTGAAGCCCAGACCCGCGAAGCGGCCTCCGTCGAGGCTGCGCGCTGCACCTGCGAGTCGCGCCCGTACTACCTCCGGGACCACGACGACGCATGTCCACGGTTGCCTGCTGACGAGCGTGAACGCCGCGCCAAGGAGCGCCGCGTAGAGGCCGCGAACAAGCTCGAAAAGCTCCGCCGCAACGGCCTAGTTCTGGACGTGCCGAACAACCAGACCCCCCAGCCCCTCGCTGCCGTCCGGTAGGCGAGGTCAACCAAGGAAAGGACGCTCGCATGAGCATCAACAAGTACGCCAACGAGGTTCAAGGGCTCTCCGCCGAGGCCCTCGCCGAGCAGGCTGAGCGGGTCGAGGCGATCAAGGCCGAGACTGCTTGGCGGAAGAAGAATCAGGCCAAGATCGACGCCGGGATCGTGGCCCGCGCCGAGGCCAAGGACGAGGGTTCCAAGCGCTGGATGGAGGAACTCCGCAAGGAGATCATCGGCGAGCTTCGCAGGGCCGAATCGCTGAGGAAGACCGTTGCTGAATCGGCTCCGAAGAAGACCGCTGAGCAGGCTGATTTCAAGCCGGATTCGCGCCCAGTTCCGCCCGCTGCGCAGGCCCAGCAGGGCGGCCCTCAGGGCACCTCGCAGCAGGCCGGAATCAGCCCGCAGAACATCGGCGGGCGGCCGTGATCTCGGCCCTGTTTCACCCCTCGGCGGCGCGTCCGTCGAGGGGTGAATCCCTGCCCTCTGGGCAGGGGCGGCACCGCAGCCGAGGCCCCCGGTGGGGCGTCGGTGCAGGTGCCTGTTCACCGGGCGCGCAGCGCCTGAGCCCTCCGCAGGAGCCCCCCGGGAGGGCCCCGGTCAAAGTTCAGGCGTCAGCCGGTGGAGCGCAGCTCCAGAACTTTGACTTTACGGGGCTAAAGCCGAATCAGGTGTCCAGGGGGGCGAAGCAAGGTCCCGGGGCACATGAGGCGGCTGCGGCACGTCAGCGGGTGGAGAGGCGAAGCAGAGGCTCCACCCGGTGATGGGTCGCCCGAACGAAGAGGAGGTCTACGACGATGAGTGAGGCAGCCAGCCGGGCCGGGTTCAACGTACGGCACCTGCGGCACGGTGAATCTGGCACGAAGGCAGACCGCGCGTCGCTGCTCAACGAGTCCATGCGCGAGCTGGACTCGAGGGCAGCGAAGTTCTACGCGGACAAGAACCCGAACATCGTGGCCGCCGACACCGCCTTGAACGTGGCGATGGTCAACGACGGCCAGGGCGGGTTCCGGCGGGCGAAGTCCACGAAGGAGGTGCTCGACTACGGCGACGCCAGGATCGGCACGAAGCAGAACCCGAAGGGCGAGGATCGGGTCGGCAACACGGGCCGCAAGTGGGACCCGAGGAGCTTCGAGACCACGCTGATCGTCACCGCGCTCCCCAAGTCGCTGTGCAAGGAGATCAAGAACGTCTACCCGATCCTGGACGACGAGACCGGGAAGCCGGTGCTGCGGGCCGACGGGACGCCGCTGATGAGGTCGCGCTGGGTGGCCCGGGACAGGGACGAGGCGCTGAAGTACTTCGCGAAGGCGGCTGAGTTCCTGGGAGCCAACGTCTTCACCGGCGGGCAGGCAGCGATCCACGGCTACGACGTCAACCTGGACGAGGCCTACCCGCACATGCAGCTCATGGCCGACACGCTTGCACCGAACCCGAAGAAGCCCGGATTGCTCCGCGTCGAGGCGCAGCAGATGTGGGGCGTTCATGCCTCGGTGCGTGACCCGGAGACGGGAAAGGTCGAGCAGCCCAACGCCAAGATGAGCCGCTACCAGCGCGAGTTTCGTGAGCACATGATCGGCCTCGGCTACGACGTCGAGAAGGACGCTTCACCCCGGGGCCCCGCTAGCCACGGCCGGGAGGAGTGGGCGGAGATGCAGAACCGCGAGCGGATCGCCGAGGCGCTCGCCGAGGACGCCGCCAAGGATCGCGCCAAGGTGGCCGGATGGTCGGAGCGGCTCGGCCGGTTCAGCGACGAGTTGGACGACGAGCGCGAGGAGTTGTCGGAGCTGCGCGAAGGGGCCCGGGCTGAGGGCCGCGACGAGGGGCTGCGCCAGGCCGCCGACGAGACCGTCGAGATCAAGCGGAGGGCCAGGGCTGAAGGACACCGCGAGGGCCGGGAGGAGGGTCTGCGCGAGG
>JAUNRO010000203.1 GCA_030544185.1 Propionibacteriaceae bacterium
GAGCTCACCACCGCCTCCCAGTCCCGATAGCGCGTCCGGGCTTCAGGGTCGAGCAGGGCCCAGCGGACCAGGTTGCGCTGGCGTACCGGCTCGGCCAAGAAGTCGTGCAGCACGAACCGGGCGAGCGGGTTCATGGCGAGGACGTCGGTACGCCGGCCGCGGACGAACGCGGGCAGGTGCGGCAGCGACTCCAACAGCCGGTGCAGCGACGGGCGTACGCGCTGGACCTGGCGGTCGGTGGAGCCCGGGCTGCGGGCGCCGGCAGCGGCGCGGGCCAGGGCGAACAGGTGCTGCCGTGCCGAGTCGTCGAGCCGCAGCGCCTCGGCGAGCCCATTCAGCACGGCCTCGGAGGGCGAGCGGTGCCGGCCCTGCTCCAGCCGGGTGTAGTAGTCCGCACTCAGGCCGGCCAGCTGGGCGACCTCCTCGCGCCGCAGCCCCGGCACCCGCCGCGGCCGCGGGTCGCCGAGCAGCCGCGGGTCCGGCGCCACCGCCGCCCGCCGGGCCTTCAGGAACTCACCGAGCTCGTTGCCGACGACCATCGCTCCTCCTTCAGCACCCGATGAGACCCGATCGATCAGGTGGTCCGATGCAGCTTGTGCACGGCCGCCTGGGCCAGCGGCTTGACCACCATCAGGTCGATGTTCACATGATGCGGCCGGCTCAGGGTCCAGGCAATGGCATCGGCGATGTCGTCGCCGGTCAGCGGCGCCTCAACCCCGGCGTACACCGCGTCGGCCTTGGCCTGATCGCCCAGGCGGCTCAGCGAGAACTCCTCGGTGTGCACCAGACCCGGCGCGATCTCGATCACGCGCACGGGCTGGCCGTTCAGCTCCAGCCGCAGCGTCTCGGCCACCACCCGCTCGGCGGCCTTGGCACCGCAATAGCCGCCACCGCCCTCATAGGACACGTGGCCCGCGATCGAGGTCAGCACGAGCACATCAGCGCGTCCGGTCGGGATCATCACCGGCAGCATCGCCTTGGTGAGGCGGACGGTGCCGAGGACGTTCACCTCATACATCCACCGATAGTTGTCCAGATCGGCCGCGGCGATCCGGTCGACGCCGCGCGCGCCACCGGCGTTGTTGACCAGGGCGTGGGTGGGCCCGGCGGCCTCGACGATCCGGGCGACGTCGGCATCGGAGGTGATGTCGGCGGCCACATAGTCGCAGCCGGTCTCGGCGGCGAGCTCGGCGAGCCGGTCCTCGCGGCGGGCGACGGCGAGGACGGACCAGCCATCGGCCACGAGCCGGCGGACGGTCGCGGCGCCGATCCCGGTGCTGGCACCGGTCACGACCGCGCGGAGGGGAGTCTGGTTCTGGGTCGTATTCGTCATGACACCCATCAAACCGCTCGCCCCCGACAGTGTCGCGTGCGAGCAGGGCCCACTCGTACCTGGGTACGCCATACCCAGGAACGGCAGGGCAGTGCTGAGCGCCGGAACCAAGGCCCAGCGCTGATGACATGGATCCACCAGGTTCTGACGAGAGGAGATCGCAATGTCCGCACCCACCGCGACCAGCCGACCGGCGCGTGAGCCACTGATCGAGCGCCCCGGTGTCCTCCCCGCCGGCCCGCGGGACGTCGTCCGCGATATCGGCCCGCACTACGTCCTGAACGGCCTGGTCGGCCTGGTCTTTGCAGCCTCCGGCCCGGTCGCGGTCGTGCTCACCGTCGGCCGGACCGGCGGGCTGACCGCGGCCCAGCTGGCCTCGTGGATCTTCGGGATCTTCTTCGTCGGCGGCGTCCTCACCCTGGTCAACTCGCTGGTCTATCGCCAACCGCTCGGGTTCGGCTGGACGATCCCGGGCACGGTCCTGATCGGACCCGCGCTCGGCCACCTCAGCTGGCCCGAGGTGATCGGCGCGTTCTTCGCCACCGGCGTCCTGATCATCGTGCTCGCGATGACCGGGCTGGTCCGCAAGGTCATGGCCGCGATCCCCATGCCGATCGTGATGGCGATGGTGGCCGGGGTGTTCCTCTCCTTCGGCACCAACCTGGTCCACTCGGTCGGCAACGAGGCGTTCATCGCCGGGTCGATGGTCCTGGTCTATCTCCTGCTCACGCGAATCCCGCGGTTCGGGCGGTTCCTGCCGCCGGTCCTGGGCGCGCTGCTGGTCGGCGCGGGTGCAGTCGCGGCCAGCGGCAAGTTCACCCTCGGCCCGGGCGCGTTCGACCGGCTCGTCGTGGCGCCCGAGTTCACCGCCCCGCAGTGGTCGGTCGGCGCGATGGTCGAGCTGGTCGTCCCGCTCGCCATCACCGTCCTCGTCGTCCAGAACGGCCAGGGCGTCGCGGTCCTGCGCGCCGCCGGCCACAACCCGCCCGTCACGGTGTCCGCGATCGGCAGCGGCGTGGGCTCCCTGCTCAGTGCCTCGGTCGGTGCCATCTCGGCCTGTCTGACCGGCCCGACCAACGCGCTGCTGACCTCCTCGGGCGAGCGGCGCCGGCAGTACACGGCCGCCGTCAGCCTGGGCATCTTCTCCATCGCGTTCGGCCTGCTGTCGCCGGCACTCACGCAGATCATGCTCGCGACCCCTGAGGCGTACATCCTGGCCCTCGGCGGCATCGCGATGCTGCCCAGCCTGCAGGCCGCGTTCATCACCTCATTCCGCACGAAGTACACCTGGGGCGCCATGATCACGTTCGTGATCACCGTGTCCGGGCTCTCGATCCTCAACATCGGATCGGCGTTCTGGGGCCTGGTGATCGGGTACGCCTGTTCGCGCGTCCTCGAGCCCGCTGACTATCGCCCGGAGCTGGGTGCAGAGGACCCGGCATGAATGTCGGTCGCGTGTGATTCGATGAGAGGACGCCGAACAGCAAAGGAGCGATATGTCCAGCGAAGGTGTGCACGAACAGAATCTCAGCGACAAGGCCCTGGATTGGCATCGCGCGATCGTCTCCACGATGGAGGAGCTGGAAGCCGTTGATTGGTATAACCAGCGGGCCGAGAAGTGCACCGATCCCGAACTCAAGAAGATCCTCGAGCACAACCGTGACGAGGAGATCGAGCACGCGGCCATGCTGATCGAGTGGCTGCGCCGCAACAACTCGAAGTTCGACGAGGAGATCAACACCTATCTCAACACCGAGAGCCCGATCGTCGAGGTCGAGGAGGAGGCGATGGGCCGCGACTGACGCGGTGGGGCGTGGACGGTGAGCCCCTCGGTGCTGGTCGTCGACGACCAGCCGCAGATCAGGGAAGTGCTCAGGGCCTATCTCGAGGCCGACGGGTTCGCCGTGCTCGAAGCCGACACGGCGGCCCGGGCCCTGGCCGTGATCGAGGCTGAGGCGCCGGAGATGATCCTGCTCGATGTCGGGCTGCCCGACACCGACGGGATCGAGGTGCTGCGCCAGCTGCGCGCGTTGCCCGATCCCGCGCACTCGGGGGCGTACGTCATGATGGTCACCGCCCGCAGCGAGGAGGTCGACAAGCTGGTGAGCCTCGCGGTCGGGGCCGATGACTATGTGACGAAACCGTTCAGCCCGCGCGTGGTGGTCGCGCGGGTCAAGGCGATCCTGCGTCGCGATCGGGTGCCCGCGGAGCCGGCCGGCCTGCGGTTCGTCGATCTGGAGGTACGCCCGGCGGAGCGCGAGCTGAGTGTCGACGGGCGTGCGGTGGAGCTGTCGGCGCTGGAGTTCGACCTGTTGCTGGCGCTGGCGCAGGCGCCCGGCCGGGTGTTCTCCCGGCCCCAACTGCTGGAGAAGGTCTGGGGTTATGACTTCTTCGGCGATGAACGGGTCGTCGATGTGCACATCCGAAACCTGCGCCGCAAACTGTCCGACGACGCGGTCGACCCCCGCTTCATCCGTACTGTGCGGGGGGGTGGGATACAAGTTCGTCGGGGAGCGGGCATGAAGCGGTTGTCGGTTCGGTTGTTCATCACGCACATGGCGGTGGCGCTGGTCGGGGGTCTGGCCACCGCTGTGCTGGTGCGGCTGCTCGTGCCGCGGCTCTATGACGATGCCGCCCGGGGGATGGGTCGTGGCGCCGGTGGCCCGGGGCAGGGTGGCCAGGGACTCGGCTGGCGGATGCGCGAGCTGATCGCCGCCGCGGTCGACCAAGCGCTGATCATCGGAGTGCTCGCCGGGGTCGTGCTCGCGATCGCGTTGGGGCTGTTGTTGTCCTGGCGGTTGCTCGCGCCGCTGCGGGAGATGCAGCACGCGACCCGGCAGCTCGCGGCGGGGGACTATCGCGCGGAGGTGACCCGGCCGGGCACGACGGAGCTCGCAGAGCTCGCCGATGACGTGAACGCCCTGGCCGGGGCTTTGGCGACGACCGATGCGCGGCGGGTCCGGCTGGTGTCGGAGGTGGCGCACGAGATGCGTACGCCGCTGACCGTCATCGACGGCTATGTCGAGGGGATGATCGACGGCGTGTTCGTCGCCGACCCGCAGCGGCTCGGCCAGATCAGCACCGAGGTCCGCAAGCTGCGGCGGCTCGCCGACGACCTGTCCACCCTGTCCCGGGTGGAGGAGGGTCGGCTCGAGTTGGAGCTGGCCCAGGCCGATCTCGGAGGGCTCGTCGAACGCGCCGCCGCCCGGTTCGAGCCCCAGTTCGAGGAAGCGGGCGTCGCGTTGCACACCCTCGCCACCGGGAAGCTGGCCGCGGAGGTGGACGCCGACCGGATCGGCCAAGTGGTGGCCAACCTGCTGGGCAATGCCCTGCGGGCGACCCGCGAGCGCACCGACGGGGAGGTGCTGCTCGGGATCGCCCGCAGGAACCGGGGGGGGCGACGGGTCGCCCGGCTGACGGTGACCGACAACGGCGTCGGACTCACCGCCGACGAGTCCACCAAGATCTTCGAGCGCTTCTATCGCGCTCCCGGTGCCCGCGCCACCGAGGGCTCGGGCATCGGGCTCACGATCGCTCGCGACATCGTCCGGGCCCACGGCGGGGAGCTCACCGCCAACTCACCGGGGCCCGGACAGGGCACAACCCTGACCCTGACGCTTCCGTTGTCCTGATCAGCGGTTCGGGCAGTCCTGCCAGCCCCGACCCTGGCCACGTTGCCAGCCCTGACCCTGCTGACCTTGATCCTGGCCGCGTTGCCAGCCCTGACGGCGCTGACCTTGATCGTTCTGACCCTGACCCTGGCCGCGCTGGCCCTGGTAGTTCCAGCCGCGATGCTGACCCTGACCGCCTTGGCCGCGGCCCTGGCCCATGCCCATGGTCTCGCCGCGAACCAGCGCCTCGAACGCGCGCAGGTGGTTCTCCGAGCCACGGAGCAAGTTGCCATAGACGCGATCGAGGTCGGCGTTGTCCGATGTATCGATGGCCTTCTTCAGGTCCGCGATATCGGCCTTCTCCAGCTCGACGCCCACGGCGAACGCGGCTTCCTTGGACTCCATGCCGCGGCCGTGCCAGTCGTCCCACAGCTCCTGCAGCTTCGGATCGGCATAGACGCCGACCTTCGCACCCTTCGACGGGTCCTCGAGCTGATAGCGCGCGACTGCGCGGCCCATCGCGTCGAAGTGTCGCTGCTCGCTGGCCGCAATGCGGTCGAACTGAGCGACGCCCCACTTGTCGCCGAGCGCCTCATAGAGCTCCTTGGCCAGTCGCTCCTCCTCGCGCATGAACAGGATGTCCGCCTTCTCGGCGTCACTCAGCGGTGCGGTGGCCTGGGGGCCTGCGGTGGCGCAGGGGCCCGTGCAGTTCGGTGCCGGACGGTCGGTCGGCGTCCCGGCGAACGCGGGCACGACGGCCAACGCCGTGAGCGCGGCCACGGCGGCCGCGGCCAGCCTGACCGACTTCCTGGTGGTCATGTCACACACTCCTTCTCCTGGGGACCGAAAGGTCGTTCCCTGTCTCCTGGGGAATCGGGGTCGTCCCTTCTCCTGCGAACCGGATTGGTTCGTCAGGTTCAGTTCATCGCAGTTGTGTGAAGCGAACCGGAGGGAAAATGTGATGCTTCGGTGAAGTCCGTTTTCCCTGGGGACGTCCACCACAGTGCGTGTGATTCCAACCCGCTGAGCGGGTCAAAGTCATAGGGCGTGCTCGCGCTGACCGCCGG
>JAUNRO010000204.1 GCA_030544185.1 Propionibacteriaceae bacterium
CCAGCGTCGTGCTGGCCCCCGGTGCCCCCCGGTGGCCCCTTTACGTGCCTCCGTGCCCCCCATGCACCGGGGGCACGGACAACACAAAAGGGGCACCGATGCACCAGTGGGGGCGGGCCGGGACGAACAGGGGCACGAACGACCCCAAGCCCACGTCGCAACAAGACCCCAGGAGTCCGCTGAACAGTGCCGTTCCGAGCGAGGACGCGCTGCACGGGAGGAGAGGGACTCACCAGATCTGGCAGTGCTATGGGACACACCACAACAGATCTAGGGAGTTTCAGACCGCCCGTGGCGTGCGCCGCAGCCGGGACGTGTTGTTCAGCAGGCTCCTAGTCGTCCTCGTCGTCGAGCCGCGCCAGCCAGGTGGCCAGCCGCTCGATCGGCGTCTCGAACTCCGGGTTCAGGTCGACGAACGTGCGCAGTTGTTCGCCGAGCCAGAGGAAACTGACCTCCTCTTCACCGCGCCGGGACTCGAGCTCCTCGATGCCCCGATCGGTGAAATACACCTCAGAACTCCTCGGCGGGTCGCAGCGCCTCCCGGATCAGCGTCACCTGCTCCTGATCGTGGATCTTGGACAGACCCACCGACGGCGCCGAGGACGCCGGCCGGGTGATCGGCCTCATCCGCAGATCGCGATCGGGCAGGAAGTCCTTGACCGCGCGCGGCAGGTGATAGTCCATGAACTGCCAGGCGCCCTGGTTCTCCGGTTCGTCCTGCACCCAGCGGATGTCGGTGACGTGGCCATAGGGCCGGAGCGCCTCAGCGAGCTCCCGATGGGGCAGCGGATAGAGCCGCTCGAACGCGAAGATCGCGACCTCCTCGGTCCGCTCCTCCTTCTCCCGGGCGTTCACCAGATCCCAGCGCACCTTGCCGGAGCAGAACAGGATCGTCTTCACCTTCTGCGGGTCCGTGATGGACTCGTCGGGGATGAGCGGACGCCACTTGCCCCCGGTGAAGTCCTCAGGCTGGGAGACCGCGCGCCGGTTGCGCAGCATGGACTTCGGCGTGGCCACGATCAGCGGGCGGTGCCAGTTGACGTAGGCATGGGTGCGCAGCAGGTGGAAATAGCTCGCCGGCGTCGACGGCTGGCAGATCGCCAGAGCGTCCTCGGCGCACAACTGCAGCCATCGCTCGATCCGGGCCGAGGAGTGGTCCGGGCCCTGGCCCTCATAGCCATGGGGAAGCAGCAGCACGATGCCCGACTTCTGCGTCCACTTGGCCTGGCCCGAGGAGATGAACTCGTCGGTGATCGTCTGGGCGCCATTGACGAAGTCGCCGAACTGGGCCTCCCAGAGCACCAGCGCCTCCGGCCGCACGACCGAATAGCCATACTCGAAGCCCAGCACCGCATACTCGCTGAGCAGCGAGTCGAAGACCTGGAAATAGGCCTGGCCCTTCTGCATGTTGCGCAGCGGCACCCAGTGGTCATCGGTCTTGCGGTCGACGACCGCGGCGAACCGCTGACTGAACGTGCCACGGCGGGAGTCCTGACCGGTGAGCCGCACGGGGCGACCCTCCAGCAGCAACGAACCGATCGCCAGGATCTCGCCGGTGGCCCAGTCGATCGGGCCGTTGAGGATCGCCTTCGCCCGGCGCTCCAGCTGGGGCATGATCTTGTTGTGCACCGTGAAGCTCTCGGGCACGTTGATGTGGGCCTGGGATATCAGCTTCATCATGTCGTCGCTGATCGAGGTCGGATCGTGGCGGCCCCGCTTGGCCGGATAGTTCGGCACGCGGCGATAGTCGGCCAGATCATCCGGATCCTCGCGGACCTCCTGGAAGACCTCTTCGAGCCGCCGCTGGAACTTGGTCATCGCGTTCTCGGCGTCGTCGGTGGAGATATCGCCACGGCCGATCAGCGCTTCGGTGTAAAGCTTGCGGGTGGAGCGCTTGCGGTCGATCAGGTCATACATCAACGGGTTGGTGAAGCTCGGATCATCGCCCTCGTTGTGGCCGCGGCGGCGATAGCACACCACGTCGATGACGACGTCCTTGTTGAATTCCTGACGGAACTCGAACGCGAGCCGCGCCACCCGGACACAGGCCTCCGGATCGTCGCCGTTCACGTGGAACACCGGGGCACCCACGGTCTTGGCCACATCGGTGCAATACACCGAGCTGCGGGAGGCGAACGGGGGAGTGGTGAACCCGATCTGGTTGTTGATGACGACATGGATCGTGCCGCCGGTGCGATAACCGCGCAGCTGCGACATCTGCATCGTCTCGAACACCACGCCCTGGCCCGCGAACGCGGCGTCGCCGTGGATCAACAGCGGCAGCACCGGGAACTCGTTGACCCGGTTGAGCAGGTCCTGCTTGGCGCGGACGATGCCCTCCAGGACCGGGTTGACGGCCTCCAGGTGGGACGGGTTCGCAGCGACCGAGGTGCGGATGGTCCGCCCCGAGAGTGCGGTGAACTGGCCATCGGCGCCCAGGTGATATTTCACGTCACCGGAGCCCTCCACCGTCCGTGGATCGAGGTTGCCCTCGAACTCCCGGAAGATCTGGCCATAGGACTTGCCGACGATGTTGGCCAGCACGTTGAGCCGGCCGCGGTGCGGCATACCGATGCAGACCTCATCGAGGCCGGCATTGGCCGCACCTTCGCAGATCTCGTCGAGCAGCACGATCGCGGCCTCGCCACCCTCAAGGGAGAACCGCTTCTGACCGACGAACTTCGTCTGCAGGAAGGTCTCGAAGATCTCCGCCTCATTGAGCTTGTCGACGATCCGAAGCTGCTCCTCCCGGGGCAGCTTCTCGGCGTGCTTCTCCACGCGGTCCTGGATCCACTTGCGCTGATCCGGATCGGGAATGTGCATGTACTCGATGCCGATCTGGCGGCAGTACGAATCCCGGAGCACGCCCAGGATCTCCCGCAGCGGCATCAACGCCTTGTTGCCGCCGAACGTGCCGGTCGGGAAGTCGCGATCCAGGTCCCACAGCGTCAGGCCGTGGTTCTCGATCTCCAGGTCCGGATGGGTGCGCTGCCGGTATTCCAATGGGTCGGTGTCGGCCATGAAGTGGCCCGACGTCCGGAAGGCGTTGATCAGCTCCAGCACGCGGGCCTGCTTGCCGATCTGGGACTCGTGGCTCACCGAGACATCGGTGCTCCAGCGGATCGGCGCGTACGGGATGCGGAGCGCGCGGAAGATGTCGTCATAGAAGTTTTCCGCACCGAGCAGCAGCTCGTGGATGCGGCGCAAGAATTCACCGCTCTGCGCCCCCTGGATGACCCGGTGGTCATAGGTGGAGGTGAGCGTCATCATCTTCGACACGCCCATGTTCGCCAGCCGCTCGGGATCGGCGCCCTGGAACTCCGGTGGATAGTCGATGTTGCCGACGCCGACGATCAGGCCCTGGCTCGGCATCAGGCGGGGCACCGAATGCTGCGTGCCCAGGCCACCGGGGTTGGTCAGCGTCATCGTCGTGTCGGCGAAGTCCGGCACCTGCAGCTCGTTCCTGCGGGCGCGGCGGACCAGATCCTCATAGGCGGCCCAGAATTGCGCAAAGTCCAGCGCCTCGCAGCCCTTGATGCTCGGCACCAGCAGCTGGCGGGTGCCATCGTCCTTGGGCACGTCGATCGCGATGCCCAGGTTGATGG
Source organism: Propionibacteriaceae bacterium (assembly GCA_030544185.1). The sequence continues at coordinate 3,606 of JAUNRO010000204.1, forward strand.
TGTTCGGCTCGACCATCGTCGGCTTGCCATCGGTCTCGGCGTAGTGGTTGTTCATCTCCGGGACGTCGCGCAACGCCCGGACCATCGCATAACCGATGAGGTGGGTGAACGAGATCTTGCCGCCACGGGTGCGGCGCAGATGGGAGTTGATGACGATGCGCTGATCGATGACCAGCTTCATCGGCACGGTGCGGACGCTGGTCGCGGTCGGCAGGGCCAGCGACAGATCCATGTTCTTCGCCGTACGCCCGGGGGCGCCGCGGAGGATCGTGCGGGTCGGCTCGTTGCGGCCGGCGGCCTCACGGACCGTCGGGTTGGGTGGGTCGGCCGGCAGGCCCCCGGCGGATCGCCGATCCGGGCGGAGGTCGCGCACGACGTTGGGACCCTCGACTGTGGCCCGTGGGGCATTCGCGGACGGCTTCGCACCGTTGGCGGGCTGCTCGCTCTTCGCCGGCTTCGCTGCCGGCTTGGCCGCCGCCTGCTTGGGCTGCTGCTTCGGGGTGTCTCCGGCCGACTTCGCGGCCGGTTGTTTCTTCTCCGCCGCGGGCTGCTGCTTTTTCTTCTCCGCCGCGGGCTGTTTCTCCGCCGGCTTCGGTTTGTCAGCGGGGGCCGCCTTGGTGGGGGCGCCGTTGCCCTCGCCGTCACGTGCTTTGAAAAATGCAGCCCACTTGGGATCGACCGACGCCGGATCGGCCTGGTACTGCTCGTACATCTCTTCGAGGAGCCAGTCGTTGGCGCCGAAGTCTGACTGCTCTTGCTCGGGCGCGATGGCCACAATCGCCTTCTTCCGATTAGCTGAAAATCACCTGTGTATAGCTGAGGCTAAGCCTTTAACCGAGGGTACCCAAAGCTGGCCGGGCTGGGAGCCCCAGTCTTTTTCAACCTGGGGTGCCGGGAGTCCACTGGCCCTTGGGGATCTCGGTCGGCTCCCATCATCGCACTACCTGACCCCCATCGCGCTGCCACGGCGCGTCGCGCACCCGCGACCAGTGACAATCGGTCAGTCGGTGCGCGGGCTCGGCGAGCGCAGGCAGTGCCGCAGCACATCGACGGTGAGCACCAACAGCGCCCCGTTCCGCACCATCAGCAGCGCCGTCGCCCACGGTGTCCACGTGGGGTCGAGATAGAGCCACAGGTGCTCATAGAGGACCGGGAACACCACATAGGTCGTGACGCCGATCAGCAGGATGCCGATGCTCCACCGCACCAGCCAGCCGTGCGCCCGGGGCGTGCTCCCGGGTACGCGGGCATCCTGCCCCCGGACCGGTGCGGCCAAGTCACCTCCCTGCCCCCGGGCCGGTGCGGCCGGGCCGCCGCCCCGCCACGCGATCAGCCCGACCATGGGGCCGCCCAGCCAGATGACGTACTGCGGGCTCAGCGTCTTGTTCGTGACGATCAGCAGGCAGATCAGCCCCAGCATCGCCACCGCTGCACCGGCCGCCCAATCGTCGGGGTCGGCATACGGGCGCCGCCAGTGGCGGATGAGCGCGGCGATCCCGATCACGACCCCGCCGATCGCGAGCCCGTCGGCGACGCGCAACCACAGGCCGACCTGCGGCCCGAAGACCTCGAACGCCTGATAGGTGGACATCTCCACCTGCCAGCCCGGGACACCGATCGCGCGCAGCAGCATCGGCACCATGGCCGCGATGGCCTCGATCTGCAGGCCGCGATCGGACTGCCACAGCAACGGCGAGACGAGCCGGTCCCAGCCGGCGGCCGCGAGGCTGGCGGCCACGGCAACCACACCGACCACGCCGAAGCCGATGACGGGCGGCAGCCAGCGGCGGGGACCCGGCCCGGGCCGGTTGAGCAGCAGCGGGAAGAGCACCCCCGGCCAGAGCTTGGTCGCCGTCCCGAGCGCCAGGGACGCAGCGGCCGCCCCGGGGCGGCGCGCCGCGAGCAGGGTGGCGGCGCCGACCGCCACGGCGGGGATGAGGTCGAACCGGAGCCAGATCAGCGGGCCCAGCGTGGCGCACAACACCGACCAGAAGGCGATCGCCCAGCCGCGCCAGGGCGCTCCCGTGGCCCAGATGAGCGCGCAGAACGCGAGGTCGGTCAGCAGGATGAACACGATGAACAGCCCGGCGTACGCCGGCAGGGAATGCCCACCCAGCCACTGCGGCAGTGACAACATCCAGGCGACCGGCGTCGGATATTCCAGGAACGTCTGATCCAGGCCCGCGGTGGGCATCTCGCCCGCGCGACGCCAGTAATAGGGGATATCGCCCAGCCCGAGCCGCTCGGGCACGAACAGCAGCCAAGCGATGAACGCGCGGGCCAGCACCACGATCGTCACGACGGGCAGCGCCCGCAGGTCTCCCCG
>JAUNRO010000205.1 GCA_030544185.1 Propionibacteriaceae bacterium
CCGCTATTCGATCGTTGCCCGCAAGGTGCCGGCCGCCGCCTATCACCGGTTCGCCGAGGAACTCAGCGATGCCAGCATCTATGGCGTCTTCCGCGAGTCCGACCCCATCCGCACCTATCCCGAGCACAACTCCGCGGCCGCGCTGGTGGGATTCGTCGGCGCGGACTCCAACGGCCAGGGCGGGGTGGAGTTCAGCCTCAACTCCCAGCTCGCCGGCAAGTCCGGCCGGGAGATGTATGAGGCTTCCCCCGCGGGTTATCGCATCCCCCTCGGCACCAACATGATCGAGCCGCCGAGCGACGGGGTCAGCTATCAGCTGACGATCGACACCGACCTGCAGGAGATGACCGAGCGCCGCCTGGGCGAGGTCGTGGCGGACTCCAACGCCAAGTCCGGCGTCGCGGTCGCCATCGACATCAAGACCGGTGAGGTCCTGGCCATGGCCAATGCGCCCGGGTTCGACCCCAACAACATCGCCGGTGCGCGCAGCGAGGACCTGTTCAACCGGGCCGTCACCCAGGCCTACGAGCCGGGCTCGGTGCAGAAGGTGCTCACGATGGCGGCGCTCCTGGACGCGGGCCTGATCACCCCGGAGACCCGCCTGATCGTGCCGCCGACGATCCAGTCCGGCGACGGCCGGGTCAAGGACGTGTGGAAGCACGAATACGCGAACGTCACCGCCCGCGGCGTCCTCGCGTACTCCTCCAACATCGGCACGATCATGATGACCCGCGAGATGGACACCGCGGCCTATCGGCAGAAGCTGCTCGACTTCGGGCTCGGCCGCCCGACCGGGATCGAACTGCCCGGCGAAGCCGCGGGCTATCTGCCGGCGCCGGACATGCCGGGCTATACGCGCGACCAGGTGTCCTTCGGCCAGGGCTTCTCGGTCACCGCGATCCAGAACGCTGCTGCGCTGGCCGGCGTGCTCAACGGCGGGGTCTATAACCCGCCGACGGTGCTGCGCTCGGCGACCGATGCCGCCGGCGAGCCCGTGCCGATCGAGCGGCGCGAGTCCCGCCGCGTCATCTCGCCCGATGCCTCGCGGCAGGTCGCCAGCATGATGGAGTCGGTCGTCGGGCCGGGCGGATTCGGTGAGCACCTGTCGATGGAGGACTATCGGGTCGGTGGCAAGACCGGCACCTCGGAGAACTTCGATGTCGAGCTCGGGCGCTATGCCGGGTTCACCTCCTCCTATGTGGGAATGGGCCCGGCGGAGAACCCGCGCATCCTCACCTATGTGGTCGTGGAGGCCCCGGAGGGTGGCCACACCGGCGGCGCAGTCGCGGGCCCGATCGCCTGGGACATGCTCCGGGTCGCCCTGCCGCGCTATGGCGTGCCGCCGTCCACCGGCAGTGGCCCGACAGAGGAGCAATTGGAGTGGTGAGCCCGTGCCGGATTATTACGCCCGCCCCGGGGCGAGGCGCCCGATTCGATAGCGTCTGACGCTGTGACCCCCCGTCCGCCGACCGCGCCGACGCCCACCCCGAGGGTGGGCAAAGCCCTGTCCGCCATCGTGGACGCCTGGGCGAGCCGGCGGGCCGGTGCGGACGCCCGGGTCACCGGCATCACCCTCGATTCCCGCCTCGTGGAGCCCGGCGACCTCTACGTCGCACTGCCCGGGGCGAAGGTCCACGGAGCCGCGTTCGTGCCCCAGGCGCTGGCCGCCGGGGCCGTGGCCGTGCTCACCGATCCCGCCGGCGAAGCCGACCTCCCGGCCGACCTCGGCGTCCCCCTCGCGGTCACCGACGACGTCCGCGGCGCCATGGCGCGGGTCGCCGACGAACTGTTCGACCGGCCCGCGCACGAGCTGACGATGTTCGGCGTGACCGGCACCAATGGCAAGACCACGACGACGTTCCTGCTGGCCGCCGTCCTGCGCGGTGTCGGCCTCAAGGTCGGGACGATCGGCACCCTGGGCTTCCAGCTGGACGGCGAGGACCTGCCGGTCGCACGCACCACCGTGACCACGCCGGAATCGGTGGACCTGCACGCCCTGCTCGCACGGATGCGTGATCACGGGGCGGATGCCGTGGCGATGGAGGTCTCCTCCCATGCGATGGTGCTGCGCCGGACCGAGCCGGTGCACTTCGATGTCGTCGGCTTCACCAACCTCAGCCCCGAACACCTGGACTTCCACCACGACATGGCGGACTATTTCGAGGCCAAGGCCGCGCTGTTCGTCCCGGAGCGCGCCCGGGCGGCGGTGGTGTTCGTGGATGATCCCGCCGGCGTACGCCTGGCCGAGCGGATCGCCGGCACCGGCGTGACCCTGCGGACCCTGGCGTGGTCGGCGGCGGCGGACGCGGACTATCGGATCACCGGCGTGCAGGCGGGCCGGGTCCACCTCGACACCCCGAGCGGGCCCCGCGAGTTCGAGCTCGCGCTGCCCGGGGATTTCAATGTGACCAATGCCGCCCTGGCGCTGGCCATGGTCGAGCTGGCCGGGCTGGATGTGGCGCGTGCCGCCGCCGCGCTGGCCAGCGTCGCGGTCCCGGGCCGGATGCAACCCGTGCCGCTCGAGGAGGGACCGGCGGTCTATGTGGACTTCGCGCACACACCCGAGGCGGTGCGCTCCGCGCTGGCGGCGTTCGACCGCGACCGCGAGCGCGGCCGGCGAGTGGTCGTCGTCCTCGGCTGCGGCGGGGACCGCGATCGGCACAAGCGGGGCCCGATGGGCCGCGTGGCCGCGGAATCGGCCGACCTGGTGATCGTCACCGACGACAACCCGCGCAGTGAGGATCCGGCGGCGATCCGGGCGGCGGTGCTCGAGGGCGCCCGGTCGGTCCCGGGGGCCGCGGGCCGCGTGCTCGACGGTGGCGAGCGGCGGGCGGCGATCGCGCACGCCCTGCGCGCCGCGGCGGCCGATGATGTCGTTGTCGTGCTCGGCAAGGGACACGAACAGGGCCAGGAGATAGCTGGCACGATCCATCAGTTCGACGATGCGGGGGTCGTCGCGCAGGAATGGGCGAGGGCGAAGGAGCGGGGATGGATCGATTGACGCTGGGACGGATCGCCGAGGCTGTCGGGGGGCGGCTGACCGATCCGTCATCCGCGGAGCGCCCCGTGGGGCCGGATGTCGTCATCGACTCCCGGGCGGCAACGCCGGGCGCGCTCTTCGTCGCGTTCGCGGGGGAGAACGTCGACGGCCACGACTACATCGCGAAGGCCCATGCCTCCGGCGCGGCCGGTGCGCTGTGCCAGCGCGTCCCCGACGGCCTGCCAGCCGAGGCGGCCGCCGGCTGCATCATCGTCGACGACCCCACCAAGGCGCTCGGCCGTCTCGCCCGCGCCATCCTCGACGAGCATCGCGAGGTCGTCGTCATCGGCGTGACCGGCTCCCAGGGCAAGACCTCCACCAAGGACCTGCTCGCCCAGATCCTGGCCGGCGCCGGGCCGACCGTCGCGCCGCAGGGTTCGTTCAACAACGAGATCGGCGTCCCGCTCACGGCGACGCGCGTCGGCCACGGCACCCGCCACCTGGTGAGCGAGATGGGCGCCCGCGGCCGTCACCACATCGACTATCTGTGCTCGCTCACCCCGCCGCGCATCGGTGTCGTGCTCAACGTCGGGCAGGCCCATGTCGGGGAGTTCGGCAGCCGGGAGGCGATCGCGGTCGCCAAGGGTGAGCTCGTCGAGCAGGTGCCGGCCGAGGGCTGGGCCGTGCTCAACGGCACCGATCAGCGGGTCGTCGAGATGGCGGCCCGCACGCGCGGCCGGATCGCGCTGTTCAGCGGTGCCGGGCGTCCTGGCACGCCGGCCGATCTGCTCGTCTGGGCCGACGATGTGACCGCCGACGACCTCGACCGGCACAGCTTCACGCTGCGGATCGAGCCTCTCGAGGGTGGTGCGGAGACGGCGCCGGTCACGCTCGGCCTGGTCGGGCGCCACCACGTGAGCAATGCCGCGGCCGCGGCGGCCGCCGCCCTGTGCGCGGGCGTGCCGCTGCCCGCGATCGCCGAGGCTCTGTCGGCCGCGGTCCCGCAGTCGCGGTGGCGCATGGAATTGCGTGAACGCGCCGACGGCGTGGTCGTGGTGAACGATGCCTACAACGCCAATCCCGATTCGATGCTGGCCGCCTGCGACACGCTCGCGCGGATGACCCGGCGGCGACGGACAGGGCGGCCCGAGGTGCGCAGTTGGGCGATACTGGGTCAGATGTTCGAACTGGGTGAGGTCTCCGCCGAGGAGCATGAAGCGATCGGGCGAGCCGTGGGGTCGCTGCAGATCGACCATCTCATCGCGCTCGGCGCCGATGCGCCGGCCATGGTCGCGGGGGCCCGGGCGGGCGGCTGCGAGCATGCCCAGGTGGCGGCCGATATCGCCGAGGCGACGGCGCTGGTCCGGCCCGCCCCGGGCGACATCGTGCTCGTGAAGGCATCGCGCGCCATGGGCCTGGAGAAAGTGGCTGACGCCCTGGTGGCGCAGGGCGCCGAGACCGATCGGCCCGAGGCAAGTGGAGACACCCCGTGAAGACGATCCTGTTTGCGGCCGCGGCTGCAATGGTTCTCACGCTGCTGGGGACGCGGGTCGCCATCGGCATCCTGGTGAAGCAGGGTTATGGCCAGTTCATCCGCGACGACGGCCCGACCGCCCACCACACCAAGCGGGGCACGCCCACCATGGGCGGCATCGTGATCATGATCTCGGTGGTGCTGGCCTATTTCCTGGCCCACCTCATCACCTGGCGCCCGCCGACGGCGTCGAGCGTGCTGGCGCTCTATTTGTTCCTCGGGGCGGGCTTCATCGGGTTCCTCGATGACTGGACGAAGATCTCCAAACAGCGCTCGCTCGGCCTGGACTCCAAAGGCAAGATGCTCGGCCTCACGATCGTGGCGGTCACGTTCGGCATCCTCGCCTTCCAGTTCCCGAACCATCGCGACCTCACCCCCGCCTCGTCGGCGATCTCGTTCCTGCGTGATATCCCGCTGCTGACCCTGCCGATCCCATTGGCGATCGTCTGGATCGTGCTGCTCGTCGCCGGGACGACCAACGCGGTCAACCTGACCGACGGTCTCGACGGACTCGCGACGGGCGCCGCGACGATGGTGTTCGGGGCCTACGTATTGATCAACATCTGGCAGTACAACCAGTCCTGCGCCTCCCTGTCCAGTCAGGGCCCGCGCTGCTATGAGGTGCGCGATCCCCACGACCTGGCGGTGGTGGCGGCCGCGATGGCGGCGGCCTGTTTCGCGTTCCTGTGGTGGAACACCAAGCCCGCGAAGATCTTCATGGGCGACTCGGGCTCGCTGTCGCTCGGCGGCGGCCTCGCGGCGCTGGCGATCTTCACCCGCACGGAGCTGCTGCTCGCGATCCTCGGCGGGCTGTTCGTGATCATCACGATGTCGGTGATCCTGCAGGTCGGCTATTTCAAGGCCACCAAGGGCAAGCGCCTGTTCAAGATGGCGCCGCTGCAGCATCACTTCGAGTTGATGGGCTGGGGCGAGTCGACGATCGTGGTCCGGTTCTGGATCGTCTGCGGCATCTGCGTCAGCCTCGGACTGGGCATCTTCTATGCCGAATGGGTGGCAGGACTGTGACAGAACTCTTCTCGGGCGGCCCCGATCTCAACACCGCTCCGGTGGCCGGCAAGCACGCCCTGGTCGTCGGCCTCGGCCGCTCCGGGATGGCGGCGGCGGACGGGCTGCTGAGCGCGGGCGCGCGGGTCACCGTGGTCGATGACCGCGACGACGAGCAGACCCGGGATTCGGCCCAACTCCTGCGCACCCTCGGGGCCGAGCTCATCCTCGGCCCTGGCGCCACGGCCGGCCTGCCGGCGGGGATCGACCTCGTCGTCACCTCCCCGGGTCTGCGCCCGAGTGCCGGCGTCCTCGCCCAGGCTCTCGCGGCGGGTACGCCCATCTGGTCGGAGGTCGAGTTGGCCTGGCAGCTGTCGGCGGTGCATTTGCCGGCCGCGGAGCGTACGCC
>JAUNRO010000206.1:0-2552 GCA_030544185.1 Propionibacteriaceae bacterium
GTTCGATCAACGATGCTCACCGCGACAGGCTACGCAGGACGGCCAAGCCGACATCAGGGTGGTTGGTGATCACCGCATCCACCCCGGCGCCGATCACCGCGACCAGGTCGGCCTCGGCGTTCACCGTCCACGCGTGCACCGCCACCCCGGCGGCATGGGCATAGTCGACCAGTCCCGGCACCCGCAGAAAGCCCCAGTGGGGATGGATCGCCGCCGCGCCGAAATCCGCGGCGTACTCCCACGGCAGATAGATCCCGTCCGACAGCAGCAGCCCCACCCGCATGGCCGGCGCGAGCTGCTGCACGGTCTTCAGGCTCCAGTGATTGAACGACGACACGATCACCCGGTCGGCCATCCCGCTCGCCGCGATCACGTCGAGCGCCGCGCGCTCCAACCCGGGATAGAACTCCGTCAGGTTCTTCAGCTCGACGTTCACCACCATCCGCCCGGGCCGCACGGCCGCGAGGACCTCCGCCAGCGTCGGGACCGGCGTACGCTCCCCCGCTCCGCCACTCGCATCCGCCCGCCGGATCTCGGCGAGGCTCAGCTCCGCGATGCGCCCGCCGGCGTCGGTTGTCCGGTCCAGCGTCTCGTCGTGGATGACGACGACCTCACCGTCGGCGCTCAGCTGCACGTCGAGCTCGATCCCGTCCGCACCCAGTTCCTCGGCGAGCGCGAAGGCGGGCAGGGTGTTCTCCGGCGCGTACGCCGAGGCTCCGCGGTGGGCCCAGATCTGCGTCATGTCCCGGAACGCTAGCCCAGGCGGCGGACCGGGCCATGACATCTGTCACCCCGGAAACCTGAACCGTGCATGCAAACCCGTGATGTGCAGCACCGGCGTACCCGAAATTTCGGCGCGAGGCTTGAGCCATGAACACGATGACTCCGTCGCCCTCTCCCACCGACCGTCCGACCCACGTTCCCCCGACCGGGACCGCGCTCGAATACCACCAGCGGCTCGGCCACGAACAGCCGAAGGCCTGGCGCGGTGTCATCGCGCTGGTGCTGCTCCTGATCGGCATGCTGGTCTTCAGCTTCGGCTTCACGATCCTGGCCACGGTGATCGAGGTTGCGATCAAAGGCGCGCCGCCGCAGGGCAGCTTCTCCCCCGCGGTCTTCGCCGGCGCGATGCTCGGTCTCGCGGCGCTGACCCCGTGGAGCATGCTGCTGCAGAAGTGGTTCTTCAAGGTCCCGATGGCCTCGCTGCACTCGATCACCGCGCGGTTCCGCTGGGACATCTTCGGGCGCACGCTCGCCATCGTCATCCCGCTTTGGGCGCTCCTGCAATTCGTCTATCCCATGCTCATCCCCCAGCCCACCATGGACTATCCGCGTGCCGATGTCCTGGCCTACGTGGTGCTCGCCCTCACGCTCGTCCCGCTGCAGTCGATGGGTGAGGAATATGCGTTTCGTGGGCTCGCGTTCCGCATCGCCGCCAGCTGGGGTCGCGGCCCTCGCGCCGCGCTCGTGATCGGCATCGTCGTGAGCAGCCTGCTGTTCATGGTCGCCCACTTCGCGATGGATCCGTGGCTGAACATCTATTACTTCACCTTCGGCGCGGCGCTGTGCGTGATCACGTGGCGCACCGGTGGCCTGGAGGCCGCGATCGTGCTCCACGCGGTCAACAACTCCCTCGCCTTCGTCACGAGCGTGGCGCTCCGCCAGGACCTGTCCGCCGGGCTGGACCGGTCCGCTGGCGCCGCCTCGGCGGTGATGCTGATCCCCTGCGCGCTCCTGGTCGCCATCGCCGCGATCGTCTGGTGGCGTACGCCACGGGCGGCGTCGGGCAGCTCCGAGCGTCAGCCCGCCCTGGCAGAATGAGCCAGATGCAAGCCTGGCCGGTGATCAGCGCACGTAGATTCGAGCTCTACGTGCGCTGGTCGCTGTATTTCCTCATGGCGGTCCTGCCCATCCAGATGGCCGGCATGGTGGCCGGGGCGGCGGCGGACCGGATGGCTTTCCTGGAGACCCTCGGCCTCCTCGCGCTGTCGCTGGTGGTCACCGTGTTCAACGTCCGGGCGGCCCGCTGGAGTCTTGACGGTGTGATGCGCGAGCGGCGGCCGTTCCCGGCCTGGTTCGTCGTCGGCTGGGCGCTCTCACTGCTCGCTGTGAGCGCGGGCCTGATGTGGGTCCTCGCGGACATCATCCCCATGGCGCTGATCCTGCTCATCATGCCCTCGGCGTGCGCCGTGTCGGCGATCAGCCCGAGCCTCACCTTCCGCACCACCGCGATCGTGACGGGGGCGGCGATCGTCGTCGGCGCGGCCATCGCTGCCAGCGGCGCCGTCGAGGTGCTGATCGCCGTATTGCTGTTCGCCTTCGTGGTGTGGACCGCGTGGTCGAGCGGCTGGATGCTGAGCGTGCTGCGGCAACTGCAGCAGGCCCACGACACCGCGGCTCAGCTCTCGGTCGCGGAGGAGCGGCTGCGGATCTCGCGGGACCTGCACGACGTGTTCGGGCGTACGCTCGCGACGATCTCGGTGAAGTCCGAGCTCGCGGCCGAACTTTCGCGCCGCGGTCACCACGACCGGGCGGCCGACGAGATGAAGGAG
>JAUNRO010000206.1:2562-3781 GCA_030544185.1 Propionibacteriaceae bacterium
CACGGCCGGCGCGGAGGTGCGCCGCGTGGTGCGCGGGGAGCGGGAGGCGAGCTGGGCCGACGAAGTCGAGGGCGCGCGGGCGCTGCTGTCGTCGGCGGGGATCCGGTGCGTGATCGCGGGCGAGGACGTCCCGGAGGACTATGCGGCCACGCTCGCCTGGGTGATCCGCGAGGGCGTGACGAACGTGCTGCGGCACTCCCGGGCGACCCAGGTGAGCATCACGACCGCGGTGGAGCCCGACGAGGTCGCGCTGACGCTGACCAACGACGGCGCCAGCGGCCCATCGATCGCCGAATCGACCGGCACGGGACTGCGGTCGATGACCGAGCGGCTGCACGCGGTGGGCGGGACGCTCGAGTCCGAGAACGACGGTGACTGGTTCCTGCTCACCGCCACCATTCCCGTGCCCCAGGAGGCCCCGGCATGATCCGCGTATTGCTCGCCGACGACGAGAACCTCATCCGGGACGCCCTCGCCGGGCTGTTGGGGTTGGAGGAGGACATCGAGGTCGTGGCCCGTGCCGCCTCGGGTGCGGAGGCGCTGGCGGCCGCCGCCAAACACCGGCCGGATGTGGCGCTGCTGGATCTGCAGATGCCCGATCCGGACGGGATCGCGGTGGCCCAGCAGCTGGCGACCGAACTGCCCGACTGCCGCTGCATCATCGTGACGTCGCACGGGCGGCCGGGCTATCTGAAGGCGGCCCTGGCCGCGGGCGTGCGCGGGTTCCTGCCCAAGACGGTCTCGGCGTCGACCCTCGCCGGCGTGGTCCGCAAGGTCGCCGCCGGGGGCCGCCACGTCGATCCGGAGCTGGCGGCGGAGGCGATCGGAGCCGGCGACTCGCCGCTGTCGCCACGGGAGGCCGACGTCCTGGCGTACGCCCGGGACGGTGCCCCAGTCGATGAGATCGCGACGCGCGCGGCGCTGTCCAAGGGCACCGTGCGCAACTATCTCTCCGCGGCGGTGGCCAAGCTCGGGGCATCGAACCGGCACGAGGCCGTGCGGATCGCGACGGATCGTGGGTGGATCTAGGGTCCTGTGACGAAAGTGGCGGGCGTGGTTGTCGTCAGGGTCTCGGTGCCCTGTGCGTCGACGCCCCTCGCCCTCTCGCCCGGACTCCGGTGACTGGGGCCACGGCCCTACCTCACGCCGGGCACCGGAACTGCATCGACGCCCCCACTCCTCGCACCCAGCCCCCCGTGCACGGGGGGCACGGATGCAC
>JAUNRO010000206.1:3791-5918 GCA_030544185.1 Propionibacteriaceae bacterium
AGGGGGGCGACGATGGGCGAAAGGGGGCGCCGCGCAGACACCGGCGGGGTCACGCGGTCAAATCCGGTCAGTGCGGAACATGCCCTCGGACCAAGCCCTGTCACATTGACCCGCTCAGCGGGTTGGAATCACACGGCGTGCCAGAGACCTGGCCGCCTCCTCGCGCGTCCCCGCACATGCCTTGGTCACCGGGGAACTCGCCCATCTGCGCACACAATCCACGCCCAGTGCGATCGCGAGTGGGGCTGACAAGGGCGAATGCTGCTGCGTGGGGGCACTGGGCGTGGATTCTGCGCAGGGATACCGCTCAAGACGCCTGTACGGCCACGGAACGTCCGCAGCCACCATCGGGCTAGGAGAATTGGTTACGGCTCGCGCCGGGGTTCACAGACCCACCCGGCACGAGCCGTAGGTTCAGCAGGAGCCTCAGCGGCTGAGCCGCTTCTGGTTGGCGGTGACGCGGCGCGAGAACGGGGTGAGCGCGCGATCGCTCGCCTTGGCGGCGTTGTTGAGCATGCGCTCGGCGGCCTTGGGGTCGACGAACATCGTCGGCCACGCCTGCGCCATGGTGCCCGCGAGCTGGAACAGCACGCGCGAGGACTCGTTGACGGCGTCCATCTTCTCGGTGAACATCCGCTCGACCTCCTTGCGGTTCTTCGCGGTGTTCCCGCCCGTCGCGATCATCGACAGGCGCAATCCGATGACCTCCTGGGCGGTGAACGCGATGGTCATGGCCTTGGTCGAGGCGTTCATCATCGTGTTCATCCAGGCGGGGACGAGGCTGAAGCTGGGGACGCTGAAAGTGCTCAAGGGAACCATCCTCGGGGTAGTGGAGATGCGGACGCCGACTGCAGAGTTACTGCCCAGTCGCTTGTCGACAACTATGCCGATTCGGGGCCCGTGTCGCCCGCACCGTGCCGTTGCGTGGGAAACTTAACACCCGACCAGAGTCCGCGTACTCATTAGGGTGAAACCCGTGACGAGCAAGGACAATGCGGCAGAGCCGATCTATTTGGACCACAACGCCACGACGCCGGTGGCAGCGGAGGTCGCGGAGGCGATGTGGCCCCACCTGACGACGGAGTTCGGCAATCCGTCGAGCGCGACGCCGCAGGGTCGGCGGGCGCGCGCGGCCGTCGACCGGGCACGGGAGCAGGTGGCCGCACTGCTCGGGGCTGAGGCCGATGAGATCGTCTTCACCGGCGGCGGGACGGAGGCGAACAACATCGCGATCCGCGGCGCGGCGGCGGTGGCGTCGACACCGGTAGCCGTGACGTCGGCGATCGAGCACCCCGCGACCGTCGCGCCCCTTGCTCATCTGCGCGATGCACATGGCTGGCAGGTGCACGAGCTGGCGGTGGACACCGAGGCACGGGTCGAGCTCGGGGAGTTTCCTGACGGGCCGGTCGGGGTGGGGACGCTGATCCTCGCGCACAACGAGATCGGCACGCTGGAGCCGGTTGCGGAGTTCGCTGAGTTGGTGCGCGCGGCCGGCGGAGTGGTCCATGCCGACGCGGCGCAGGCGGTCGGGAAAGTGCCGGTTCTGGTCGATGACCTGGGCGTGGACCTGCTCAGCGTCGCGGGTCACAAGCTCTATGCCCCCAAGGGGGTCGGCGCACTGTATGTGCGACGAGGCACCGCGCTCGTGCCGGTCCTGCGGGGCGCGGGCCAGGAGCGCGGGCTGCGTCCCGGCACCGAGAACGTCGCCGCCATCGTCGGCCTGGGCGCAGCCGCGGAGTTGGCGGGTGGGCTGCTGGAGGCGGAGGGAGTACGCCAGGCTGGGCTCCGAGAGCTGTTGTGGGAACGGCTCGCGGCGGCGCTGCCGGGGGTGATCCGCGTCAGTCCGCGGGCCGCCACGTTGCCGAACACGTTGATGGTCGCCGTGCCGGGCGTCCTGGGGGCCGAGGTCCTTGGGTCGACGCCTGGGGTCGCCGCGTCGACCGGCAGCGCATGTCGCTCCGGCGTCCACACCCCCTCCGCCGCCTTGCTCGCGATGGGGATCGCCCCGAGCGATGCCCTCGGAGCGCTGCGCCTGTCCGTCGGCCGGTCGACGACCGGGGCTGACATCGAGCGGGCGGTGGCGTTGTTGGCGGGTGGCGCCTGGCGCGATCGAGGAGCGTGATCATC
>JAUNRO010000207.1 GCA_030544185.1 Propionibacteriaceae bacterium
CGTTGGAGTCGGCGTGGGAGCCACCGTTGAGGATGTTCATCATCGGCACGGGCAGCACATGGGCATTCGGGCCGCCCACATAGCGATAGAGCGGCAGGCCGGCGGATTCCGCAGCCGCGTGGGCCGCGGCGAGCGAGACACCGAGGATCGCGTTCGCGCCCAGCTTGGCCTTGTTGGGGGTGCCGTCGAGCTCCAGCATCGCGTTGTCGATGAGACGCTGCTCGGAGGCGTCGAAGCCCAAGACCTCGGGGCGGATCTGCTCGATCACGTTCTCGACGGCCTTCTGCACGCCCTTGCCGCCATAACGATCGCCACCGTCACGGAGCTCGACGGCCTCGAAGGCACCGGTGGAGGCACCGGATGGGACAGCAGCCTGACCCTCGGCGCCGTCGTCCAAGACGATCTGCACCTCGACGGTCGGGTTGCCACGGGAATCCATGATCTCGCGGGCTTCTACGTATTCGATGGTAGCCACGGTGTTGCCTTTCGCAGTGGACTCAACGGGTTGGGCGACCGGCTCGACGTGTCTTGGTGCGCACCCGCACCCGCACCCCGCGGCAGCCTCGGGTCCCACCCTAGTGGCCGCAACCGACACTGTCTGACCGACCCGAGATCCCATTCCCGGACGCGGAATCAGCCGCGCGCCTCGCCCTCGCGAACCCGATTCTCCAGCTCCCGCAGCGCATCGCGCACGGCCTGCTCGGGATCGAGCCCGGCCGCCTGGGCGCGCGCCACGAGATCGAGCGCGCTCGACCCGAGTTCGGCGGTGGTGATCGGATCCTCGGGGAGATCGAGGGGTACGCCGTCGGTGCGCGCCCGGGAGATCACCTTCGTCGCGCGGCTCAGCGCCGACAGGGACTCGGGGATGCCGTCGAGCACGGACTCGCGACCCTTGGCCGCCTTCTTCCCCGCCTCCCAGGTGGCGTTGAGGTCGTCGGGGACGCCGTCGCCGGCGAACACCCAGGGGTGGCGCTCGATCAGCTTGTCGGCGATCCCGCGGGCGACCTCGTCGATGTCGAACCGGCCGGACTCGGCCGCGATCGTGGCGTGGAAGATCACCTGCAGGAGCAGGTCGCCCAGTTCCTCGCGCAGGTGGTCGTCGTCGCCGGACTCGATGGCGTCGACCACCTCACACGTCTCCTCGACCAGATAGCGCACCAGCGACCGGTGCGTCTGGCGGGCATCCCAAGGGCAGTCGACCCGGAGTCGCGCCATCACGTCGATGAAACGATCCACCTCCGGATGCCGCGCGGTCACAGCGTCACTGCGGGGCGCTCGCGGGCTTGGACAGGGAGGTGTTGCGCAGTTGCTGGACCTGATCGAGTCCGACGAGCCCATAGCGGGGGTTGGTCGTCACCGGGATCCGCCCGAACGCCTGGTTGACCTCGCCGGTGCCGATCTCCTGCTCCAGCGCCATGGTGTTCGCCTCGGCCATCAGCAGCGTTCGCACCTCGGGATCGGCCATGAGCTCAGCCGGGACACCGCCGCGGGCGAGCTGCTCCTCGGCACGCGCCCGCAGGTCGCTCAGGCCTCGCTCCTCGGCGACCTGCTCGGCGGCGAGCCCCCGCATCTTGATGTTGAGCACGACCGACGGGTGGGCCTCGAGCGTCTCCGGCAGGCCCTCCATCAGCTGGTTCAGCTCGGTCACCGTGATGCGCTCGCCGCCGACCGTGGCAGCGGTGCTCGCCGTGTTCGCACATGCGGTCATGGAACCGGCCAGGGCGATCGCTCCAATCCCCGCCGCGATCCGCATCGTCAGCCGTGTCATGCTCACCCTCTAATCCGTTCCCGAAACCTGTGACTCCGCAGGCGATCCTAGCCGAGCATCCGGCACGTGGACGCAGCCCGGCACGCCCATGGTCTTGCCGAGCACGGGCCGATAATGTGCCAGCTCTAGCGGGCGACGTGCAGTGAGTCACATCGAAGGAGCCGGGGAACCATGGCGCAGCGACACCGGGTGGTCATCATCGGAGGCGGTTTCGGCGGCATCAATGCTGCGCAGGCGCTCGCCAAAGCCAATGTGGACGTGACGATCGTCGATCGCACCAACCACCACCTGTTCCAGCCGCTGCTCTATCAGGTCGCCGCCGGCATTCTCCCCGAGGGCCTCATCGCGCCGGCGATCCGACGGGTGGTGCGTGGCCAGCGCAACTGCCAGGTCGCCCTGGCCGAGGTCGAGGACATCGACATCGAGAACAAGGTCGTGATCGCGCGCGAGCCTGATACCGGTGAGCTGCTGCTCCCCTATGACACGCTGATTCTGGCCGCGGGCGCGACGCACTCCTACTTCGGCAACGAGGAGAAGTTCGGCGACTTCGCCCCGGGCATGAAGACGATCGAGGACGCCCGCTATCTGCGCGACGGGATCCTGGCCAAATATGAGATGGCCGAGCTCGAGACCGATCCGGCGGAGAAGAAGCGCTGGCTGACGTTCGCGATCATCGGCGCCGGTCCGACCGGTGTGGAGCTGGCCGGCCAGATCGCAGAACTCGCCCACGAGGTGCTCCCGCACGACTATCGCCATATCGACACCACCTCGACCCGCATCCTGCTTCTCGAGGGCGCGCCCTCGGTGCTGCCGCCGTTCGCGCCGAAGCTCCAGCGGTGGACCCACGACAAGCTCACGAAGATGGGTGTGGAGATCCGCACCAACACCCTGGCCATCGACATGGACCGCGTGTCGATCACGGTCAAGGGCCCGGACGGCAGGGAGGAGATTATCCCCTGCCGGACCCGGATCTGGGCGGCCGGCGTGCAGGGCTCACCGCTGGCGCGCAGGATCGCGGAGAAGGTCGGCGTCGAGGTGGACCGAGCCGGGCGGATCCCGGTCGGAGCGGACTGCTCGGTCGCGGGGCGGGACGACGTCTATGCCGTCGGCGACGTGATGACCCACGCCGACCTGCCGGGCGTCGCCCAGGTCGCGATGCAGCAGGGCAAATATGTCGGAACCCTGATCGCCGACCGGCTCGGGGGCAAGCCGAAGCCCCCGCCGTTCAGATACTTCGACAAGGGATCGATGGCGACGATCGGCTACAAGTCCGCGGTCGCCGACTCCTTCGGGATGAAGCTGACCGGCATCCCCGCGTTCGGGGCCTGGGGATTCATCCACATCATGTATCTCGTGGGGTGGGGCAACCGGTTCGGCGCCGTCTATACGTGGCTGCGGGCGATGGTGTTCTCCAAGAACCGGGGCCACCGCATCATCACCTTCGACGGCGCCCACAACGTCGCCCACCGTGGCGTCGGCGGCCCGGTCGAGAAGCAACGGCTGGGGGTGAATGTCCCGCTCGGCGGCCGCACCGCGCTCGATGGCCTGAAGGCGCGCCCCGCGGAAGACCCCCACCCCCCGGCCTAACGCTCACCGATAGGCGCAGAGGCCCGGAAACGGCGGAGACGATTCCATCGATTCCCCTGCTGACAGGTTTAACGAGGGATAGATTTCTGGCATCTGAACGCAAGGAGGCGCGCGATGTCAGCACCGGTGAAATCTCCGACACCGCAGGCGTTCATGGGGAACGACAAACTGCTCCTGGGCTTGGTCCTGAGCATCGTGTCCTATTGGTTGTTCGCGATTTCCCTGGGCACGGTCGCGCCCAGAGTGATGGAGGACCTGAACCCGCCCGGTGCAGCCCAGCTTCTGTCGCCCACGGCGATGAACCTCGCGGTGGCGCTGACGGGTTTGGTGTCCGGTCTGTTCATCGTCCTGATGGGCGGCTTCGCTGACCGTTATGGCCGCGTCAAGCTGACCCTGATCGGCAACGCGCTCAACATCGTCGGCTGTCTGCTGATCGTCTTCGCGACCGGCGGCCTGGCCTCCACGCTGCTGATCGCGGGCCGGGCGATCCAGGGCCTGTCCGCCGCCTGCGTGATGCCGGCGACGATCGCGATGGTCAAGGCCTACTGGGACGGCCCGGGCCGCCAGCGCGCGGTCTCGATGTGGTCGATCGGTTCCTTCGGCGGTGCCGGCCTCGCGGCGTTCGTCGGCGGTCTCACCGCGACCACGCTGAACTGGCGCTGGATCTTCATCTTCTCGATGATCGTGTCGGTCGTCGCTGCGCTGCTCGTGTGGGGCACCCCCGAGAGCAAGGTCGAGCAGCAGGGCGCCCGCCGGCGCTTCGACATCGGCGGCCTGCTCATCTTCCTGGTCATGATGCTCGGGCTCATGATGGTGCTCACCTTCGGCGGCAAGAGCGAGGCCTTCGCCTGGACTTCACCGCTGAGCCTGGCCATGGTCGCGGTCTTCGTGGTCGGCCTGATCGTGTTCGTCCTGGTCGAGCGCGGGCGCGACAATGCGTTCATCGACTTCCGGTTGTTCAAGAACATGAACTTCACCGGCACGGTCGCGGCCAACTTCGCCCTGAACAGCACCCTCGGTCTCCTGATCGTCTCCCAGCAGCTCCTCGGGCGCGACGATCGACTCGACACGCTGCGGGCGGGTGCGCTGACGCTCGGCTATCAGCTCATGGTCATCCTGTTCATCCGTGCGGGCGAGAAGCTGCTCCAGCGCTACGGTCCGCGCAAGCCGATGATCTGGGGTTCGCTGCTGGTCGCGCTCGCCGCCGCGATGCTGATGCTGACGAACCTGAGGCTGATCCCGACCTATATGGTGCTGGCCGTCGTGGCGTACGCCCTGTTTGGTCTCGGCCTGGCGTTCTTCGCCACTCCCGCCACCGACGCCTGCCTGACGAGCCTCCCGCCGGAGCAGGCCGGTTCCGGCATGGGCATCTTCAAGATGGCCTCGTCCCTCGGTGGCTCCATCGGCACGGCCGTGGCGCTGTCGCTCTTCTTGGGCTTCCAGCAAGGGACTTCCGGCAACTTCGTCGGAGATGTTCTGGAGATGACGGGCCGTCAGGACAACGTGGCCATCCGTCAGGCCGCCGCGATCGCCATCGGTGCGATGCTCGTCTTCGCGCTCATCTCCGCTCTCGTCGCCGCGGTCGCGGTGCCCAAGGGCAAGAAGGCAGCCGAAGCCTGATCCGGACCGGATGCGCTCAGCGCCCCGGACCTTCGGTGAGATAGCGCGCGAGGATCCCGGCCGCGATCAGGGCGATCCCCAGGTAATGCGCGGTCACCTGGAGCCAGGCGAGGAAACTGAACAGCCCCATCGGCAGGTTGGCGATCCATAGCGAAGTCTGCTGACCGCTCAGCATGGTGATGATGATCTGGAGGACGCCGGCGCCCAGGATCGCCATGATGCCCACGAAGAACATCGTGGCCGGTTTCATGCGGGGCGGGGTCATCGTGGCTCCTTGCAGGCTCAGGTGCGCCACACGATAGCGATCCGGGCTAGCCCACCGGCACGGGCTGGGGCGCGAAGATCTGCTCGACTACCTCGGCGCACCCCGCGAGGAGTTCGGTGTCCGTGGGCGGCTGCCCCCCGATCACAGCCGCCTGGGGCCGGGGCACGAGGATGAAGTTCGGCTTCAGGACCGCCCGTGGATGCAGCCGCTGCAGCCGCAGCTTCCGCGACTCCGGCAGCTCATAGGGCCCGAATCGCACGAAGTTGCCCTGCAGCACGACCTCGGTCAGGCCCGCCGCGCGCGCAGCATTGCGGAAGCGCGCCACCGCCAACAGCGTCTCGACCGTCGGCGGCAGCGCCCCATAGCGGTCGAGGAGTTCCGCCCGGACCTCGGCGAGGTCCTCCTCGCTGCGGACCTCGGCCAGCCGCTTGTACATCTCCAGGCGCAGCCGTTCCGAGGACACATAGTCGCTCGGCAGGTGCGCCTCGACCGGCAGTTCGACCCGCATCTCCGCCTCCACATCCGGCTCAGTGCCGTCGCTGCGGAAGTCGGCGACGGCCTCCCCCACCAGCCGGATATAGAGATCGAAACCGACATCGGCGATGTGGCCCGACTGCTCCCCGCCCAGCAGGTTGCCGGCGCCGCGGATCTCCAGGTCCTTCATCGC
>JAUNRO010000208.1 GCA_030544185.1 Propionibacteriaceae bacterium
ATCTTCTTCGCGTTGTCCCAGGCGCCACCGGCGTTGGCCATGAAGATCGCCTGGTAGAGCCCGAAGATCGCGATCGACACCAGATAGCCGATGAAGAAATCCGGCTCGATGAAGGCGAACGACAGCGTCGCGAAGAACACGGCGAGGAACATGTTCAGCATGCCCTTTTGGGCGTACTGCGTGCAGATCTCCACCACGCGCCGCGAGTCCTCGGTGGAGGCCTTGGTCACGCCGTCGAGCTGGATGTTGTCCTTGATGAACTCGACGGCCCGATAGGAGCCGGTGGTGACGGCCTGGATCGACGCGCCGGTGAACCAATAGATGATCGCGCCGCCGGTGATCAGACCGAGCAGGAATGGCGGGTGCAGCAGCGAGAGGTTCTCCATGCCCTCGGTGAGCCCGGCGGTGAGCCCCATGATGATGGAGAAGATCATCGTGGTGGCGCCCACGACCGCGGTGCCGATGAGCACGGGCTTGGCGGTGGCCTTGAAGGTGTTGCCGGCGCCGTCGTTCTCCTCCAGCATCTGCTTGGCGCGGTCCCAGTTCGGGACGAACCCGAAGTCCTTCTCAAGCTCCGCGTCGATGCCCTCGATCTCCTCGATGACCGACAGCTCATAGACCGACTGGGCGTTGTCGGTGACGGGGCCATAGGAGTCGACCGCGATGGTGACCGGGCCCATGCCGAGGAAGCCGAACGCCACGAGGCCGAAGGCGAAGACGGCCGGGGCGAGCATGTAGTCCTCAAGACCGGTCTCGCTGATGCCGAACGCGGCGCCCATCAGGCCGATGATCGCGATGCCCAGCCAGAAGCCCGAGATATTGCCCGCGACGAGGCCCGACAAGATGTTCAGCGACGGCCCGCCCTGGCGCGAGGACTTGACGACCTCGCGCACGTGGGAGGAGTTGGTCGAGGTGAACACCTTCACCAGCTCCGGGATCAGCGCGCCGGCCAGGGTGCCGCAGGTGATGATCACCGACAGCTTCCACCACATGCCGTCGGGCAGGTGGGCCAGCAGCACGGCGGAGGTAGCGAACGTGAACGCGATGCAGACGATCGAGGTCAGCCAGACCAGGTTGGTCAACGGGGCCTCGAAGTCCATGTGGACGCGCTTGCCCCAATGGCTGCGGGTGAAGAGATCGTTGGCCAGATAGGACAGCGCCGAGGCAATGAGCATGACGGCGCGGATGACGAACATCCACACTAGCAGCGTCACCTGCATGCCGGGATCGGGGACGCCGAGCAGGATGAAGGTCACCAGCGCGACGCCAGTCACGCCATAGGTCTCGAAGCCGTCGGCCGACGGGCCGACCGAGTCGCCGGCGTTGTCGCCGGTGCAGTCGGCGATCACGCCGGGGTTGCGGGCGTCGTCCTCCTTGATCTTGAAGACGATCTTCATCAGGTCGGAGCCGATGTCGGCGATCTTGGTGAAGATGCCGCCCGCGATCCGCAGCACCGAGGCGCCGAGGGACTCGCCGATGGCGAAGCCGATGAAGCACGAGCCCGCGATCTCACCCGGGAGCAGGAGCAGGATGACGAGCATCAGGAACAGCTCGACCGAGATCAGCACCATGCCGACCGACATGCCGGAGCGCATGGGGATCGCATGGACCGGATAGGGCCGGCCCTTCAGGGAGGCGAACGCGGTGCGCGAGTTGGCGAGGGTGTTGACCCGGATGCCATACCACGCCACGCCGTAGGACCCGGCCATGCCGATGAGGCTGAACAAGATGACGATCGCGACCCGGCCCCATGAGAAATCCACGAGGAACTTGTAGTAGGCGATGATTACAACTGCAATGAACACCCACAGGACCAGGAGGAACTTGCCCTGCTGCAGCAGATAGGCCCGACAGGTCGAATAGATGAGCTCGGAGATGTCGCGCATCGAGCGATGGACGGGCATCTTGTTGAGCTGGGCGTACGTCGCGACACCGAAGCCCAGACCGAACAGGCAGATCACCATGCCGACCGCGAGCAGGAGGGGCCCGGACAGCCCGCCCAGGAACTCGACGGTGCCGAGGTCGGGCAATTCGAGCGTGGCCTCGCCGCCTATGTGCGGGGCATCCTCACCCGGAGGCGGTCCGCCGGCACAACCAGTGAGGACCAAGAGGCCGACCACTGCGATGAGCCAGGTCAGAGAACGGGTTTTGCGGGCTGAAAAGGCCTGATCTCGGTGGGGATCCACCGAGGACCGGCGCGAGAGCCACGTCACGATCGCACATCCTGTTCGTCAGCTGGAGCCACCTGCGTCGATGCAGGCACTCTCAGCTCTGAATATTAGGCCCGTGGGCCGACGCGCCGTCGGCGGGTATGTGAAAGTGTCGGATCTTTTGGGCGGTCAGCCCGAATCGCTCGGGAGGGACCGTCCACCCTTCGGATCGACTTGTCAATGGTGGTTAGGGTTTAAGGCCTGAGCCGGCCGATCCGGGTCCGGCGTCATCCGCGCGACGAGAGCGAGCCGATGCCCTCCATCGACCAGCAGGCCACCCACTCAGCGGACCGGACCGACGTGGTGCAGGACCTCGGCTGGGGCCGGATCCTGTTCGGCCAGACGTTCGCCGATCCGGACTCACTCGGCGAGGTCATGCGCACCGAAGGGTCCGGGCGGCGCGACATCTGCCTCTATCTGCCCCACCCGCACATCTTCGTGTCCCAACACGGTCAGGACTATTTCCTGGACCCCAGCTATACCTATCGCCTCGATCTCACCGACCCACCCGCCGCCCGTCACATCACCGGCGTCACCGTCCGCGAACCGCAGGACCGCCCAGACTGCGCGGCGATGAACCGGGCGTACGTTCGCAATCGCATGGTTCCCGCCGATGTCGATCTCATGTGGCACAACCAGGAGCAGGAGGTCGGCGTCCTCTATTTCGTGGCGGTCGACGATGCGACCGGCGAGGTCCTCGGCACCGTGACGGGGTTGGACCACGTCCAGCTGTTCGACGATCCCGAACGGGGCAGCAGCCTGTGGAGCCTGGCCGTCGATCCCGGGTGCACAGTGCCCGGGGTCGGGGATCAGTTGGTCCGCCACCTGGTGCGGGTGATGGCCGAGCGCGGCTGCCGCCAGCTCGACCTGTCGGTGATCCACACCATCGATCCGGCGATCCGGCTCTATGAGCGGATGGGCTTCCGGCAGGTGCCGATCGTGGCGGTGAAGCGCAAGAACGCACTCAACGAGCACCTGTTCGCAACGACGGCCGATCTGGACACGCTCAATCCCTATGCGCGGATCGTTGCCGACGAGGCGATCCGGCGCGGCATCGCGGTCACGGTCCTGGATGCCGACTCGGGTCTGCTCCGGCTCGATCACGGCGGGACATCGATCGTCACGCGGGAGTCGCTGTCCCAGCTCACCACCGCGATCGCGATGAGCATCTGTGACGACAAGCGCCTCACGCGGTCGGTGGTCTCCGGAGCGGGCGTGCGCGTGCCGCGCGCCCACGTCGCCACCTTCGATCCCGTCGACCACGAGTTTCTCGCCGAGGTGGGCACCGCCGTGGTCAAGCCCGCTCGTGGCGAGCCGGGCCGCGGGATCACGGTTGGGGTCCGCACGGATGAGGAGCTCGACGAGGCCCTGGTCCGCGCCGGTGGCTCGGAGACGACGATCGTCATCGAGGAGCAGTGCCCCGGGGAGGACCTGCGCGTGCTCGTCATCGACAACCAGGTCGTGGCCGCCGCCATCCGCCGGCCCGCGACCGTGGTGGGCACCGGCGAACACACCATCGAGGATCTGATCGTGGCCCAGAGCCGGCGGCGGGCCGCGGCCACGCACGGGGAATCGACGATCCCGCTCGACGAGCTGACGACGGCCACCGTCGAGGAGCACGGCCGGTCCCTCACCGACGTCCTCCCCCGCGGTGAGTCGCTGCAGGTCCGCCGGACCGCGAACCTCCACACCGGCGGCACCATCCACGACGTCACCGACGAGATCCACCCCGAGCTCGCCACCGCCGCGGTCACGGCCGCCCAGGCCATCGGCATCCCGGTGACCGGGATCGACCTGATGGTGCCGGACGTCACCCGGCCGGACTATGCGTTCATCGAGGCCAACGAGCGCCCTGGACTGGCCAACCACGAGCCGCGGCCAACCGCCGAGGCCTTCATCGACCTGCTGTTCCCGCGGACGACCGCGCCGCCGCGCGCGTGGCAGCCGGGGCGCCGCAACGATACCGGCTCCGACACCTCCGGCCCCGGGGACGCGCTGGGCCATGAATGACCACACACGTTGAGCGCGGGGCGACAATGGACCTCGTGACCGGAGCCCTCGTCCTCGACGTCGTCCTCATCATCGTGCTGGCGCTGCAGGCGGTGGCGGGGTGGAAGCGCGGGTTCGTGGCAAGCGTGCTCGGCGTGATCGGTCTGATCGCGGGCGGCTGGATCGCGCTGTGGGGCATCCCCACCGTGCTCGCCCCCTCCCCCACCTCCGCCAGTGCGCTCACCCGGTCGGTGGTGATGCTGTTCGGCGTCGCGCTGCTGGCGATCCTCGGCTATGGCCTGATGTCGGATCTCGGCCGCAGGATCATGGCCGAGCGGCGCGAGGGGGCGCTCGGACGCGGCGACAGTTTCATCGGCGCCGTGGTCTCCGCCGTGATGGCCGCCGTGCTGCTGGGTCTGGCCGCCCTGGCCCTCTATCCCCTGGCACCCGCCTCGTGGCGGGGGCTCATGGACGACTCGGTCGTCGTGGGGGCGCTGTCGGACCACACACCGCCGTCGGTCGTGGAGTTCGCGGCCCGGGCGACCGGTGAGCTCTATGACGCGGGCTTCCCCCGCGTCTTCGGGGATCCGGGTGCCGAACCCGATCTCCCGGCCGACAGCCCGGACGGCTCCATCGCGGACAACGAAGCGGTGCGCCAGGCCGCCGCCAGCGTCGTCAAGGTCAACTCCGCGATGCCCACCTGCAACTCCGCCGGGACCGGCAGCGGGTGGGTCGTCGCGCCGGAGCGCGTGGTGACCAACGCCCACGTCGTGGCCGGCTCCGAGCGGGTCACCATCCAGGTGCGAGGGCTGGGGATGCGGCAGCGGGCCGAGGTCGTGGCCTTCGATCCGCAGCTCGACCTGGCCGTCCTGGCGGTCCCGGGCCTGCGCGCCGCGCCGCTGGAGCGCGCAGGTGCGGCCCTGGCGGCCGGTGATTCGGCGGTGGTCGCGGGGTTCCCCCGCGGTGGCCCCTATCGGACCGAGGCAGCGCGGGTGCGGGGGCGGCTCGCGGCCACGGGCACCGACATCTATGACCGGCAGGCCGTGCAGCGGGAGGTCTATTCGGTGTACGCCCGGGTGGTGCCGGGCAACTCCGGAGGTCCCCTGCTGACCGCGGACGGCCGCGTGGCGGGCACCGTGTTCGCCCGTTCGGCGACCTCACCGGACACCGGATTCGTGATCACCGACGACGGCGCGGACGAAATACTCGACAATGCCCGATCGGTCTCGAGTCCGGTCGGCACCGGGACGTGCGCCGCGTGAGCAACCTGGTGCGCTTATCGTGTCGACTTTCCCGAGAACTCCCGAGGTTGGCTACGGTGAATGCATCGGCCAGAATCAGCGCCGATCTGCCGATCGGAGGCCCGACACGTGAGCAATGAACTGCAATTCATCAAAGGGGTGGACAAACTCCACGCGTTCTATACGGAGAATGTCCGGATGCTTGCACATGCCTATGACCTCACCGATGAGGAGGCGGCACGCATCCTCGACCGCTTCGACTTCCGGAATGTCGCCCGCAGCATCCTCCATCCGCCGCGGGTCAACCTGATGGAGCAGGGCCCCGACCTGCGGCCCTGAACCGACGCGTCCATCGCGTGTAGGACACGTCGGCGTGAGTCGCGCGTCGGCGTCGGCGTGAGTCGCG